>JASLEQ010000663.1 GCA_030151135.1 Candidatus Sulfotelmatobacter sp.
TGTATGGATTTCTTGCGATATCACCAGAACTCTCGAAGCGCCGTACATCGACAGGAGTTCCAGAAAAATCTGCTCGATCGTGCCGAGAAGGCCGTGATTACCGAGACGCTTTCGCGGGTGCGCGTCGAATCAGGCCTCACCGGCACGATCGAGCAGATTTTTCTGGAACTCCTGTCGATGTACGGCGCTTCGAGAGTTCTGGTGATATCGCAAGAAATCCATACAGGGCGAACCTTTGCAGGAGAGCTGAAGAATGAGGGGAACTCACGTTCAGAATTCCGTTGGCTGGAATCTGGCCTGCGTGATGCCGCCAAATACTTGAACGACCTTCCAGGACAGGTTTGCTATGCATCCATGAACCGGGAGCATTTGACCGTGGTGGCTCTTGATCAGTCCGGCCATCCGGTTGCACCCGAGAATCTTTCTGCTGCTTCCGACCTGCATCAGGCGGAGCCATTCGATTCTTTGATTTCCGCCGCCTTCCTGTTCGGGTCCGATTGGCGCGGTCGCGTTTTCCTGTTCAATCCGTCTTGGAGGGGGGAGAAACAAGAGGAGCTGCGTTTTCTGCTTGATCTCGTGCGGCAGGTCGGCCCCGCGGTTTACAACGTCTATTTGCTGCACCGGCTACGCCGGCGGGCATCTGCCGCCGAGCGCGCACGTTTCGCGCGTGAACTGCACGACGGAGCGGTGCAGTCATTGATCGCGGTGGAAATGCAGGTTGATGTCATCCGGCGCCAGGCAGAGGCTAATCGTCCGATAGGCGCTGAACTCGCTCGCATTCAGAAACTCTTGCGTGAGGAAGTGCTGAAGTTACGCGAACTGATGCAGCAGATGAAGGCGATTGACGTCGATGCGGAACGGCTGCTTGGAGTTCTGCGCGATACGGTAGAGCGTTTTCAGCGCGAGACCGGCATCACCGCGCGTTTTGTTACTGATGTAGATGAACTCAAAATGCCGCAGCGCGTCTGTCGCGAGGTCCTGATGATCATTCAAGAGGGTTTGGTGAACGTGCGAAAGCACAGCGGCGCCAAGCACGCTCTGGTACGCTTGACTTCGAACGCGCAAAGCTGGAACCTTATCGTCGAAGATGATGGCAAGGGCTTCCCCTTCGCAGGCCGTTACAATCAACAACAGATGGAAGAAGCTGGCAAAAGTCCCACAATCATTAAAGAACGTGTCGGTTTGATCGCAGGTCAACTCACCATAGAATCGAATCCCGGACAAGGGACTCGGTTGGAGGTCATCGTGCCTCGCAACGGGGAAGTAGCAAATGAACTTTAGAAAACCGCAGCAAGTCCGCCTTGTGATTGCGGATGATCATCCAATCTTTCGAGATGGACTTCGGCGTTTGCTCGAGTCAGAGGCCGAATTCAAGGTAATCGGTGAAGCTTCCGATGGAGCTGAAGCCGTGAAACTCGCTCGTCAACTTAAGCCTGACATTCTGCTGCTTGACCTTTCCATGCCGAAGCATCCGGGTCTGGAAGCTCTTCGTGAACTGAGTACGCCCGGGAATTCTACGCCCGTACGCGTGATTCTTCTCACGGCAGCAGCCGAAAAGAGCCAGATCGTAGAGGCTTTGCAACTCGGTGCGCGCGGAGTTGTGCTGAAAGACTCGGCAACGCAGCTCCTGCTGAAAGCAATTCAGACTGTGATGTCAGGGGAGTATTGGGTAGGACGGGAGAGCGTCTCGAATCTGGTGCAGTACCTCCGCACCTTGATGCAGTCTTCGCATGATGAGGCGCGGCAGCGGAAATTCGGGTTAACCCCTCGGGAACTGGAGATCGTGTCCGCTGTCGTCGCGGGTTACTCCAACAAAGAGATCGCCGAATATTTCAAAATCAGCGAGGATACTGTAAAGCACCATCTCAGCAATATCTTCGATAAGCTGGGTGTTTCCACACGTCTGGAACTTGCTCTTTTTGCGGTAAACCAGGCGCTGCCCCTAAAGAGCATCGCTTGACGCTGGTAATGTGAATCTAGGTTACCTGTTTTATACCGTGGCACTTACGTGCCATTGGCACCGTGTTTGCTGAAAGGTATATTCCTTTCAGGCGTCCGGGCTGGGCCTTGTCACATTTTGCCTTTTGTGTTCGCTGCAGGAATTAGAGCAGCACTGCACGAAGGGGCCGAGGCAACGGTATCGGAGTCTAAAAGAGGGTCCCAGTGGCAAACTTTCTCCAACAGTTATGGAGCGATGAGCGTGGCCAAGATATCGCGGAGTACGCAGTTATGTTGGCGGTGATTCTCGTCATCGTAGTCGGCACCATTCGCTTGATCGGATCAAACGCCAACAACGTCTTCTCGCAGGTTGGAAGTTCCATTCAGTAGCTGTGATTTTCAGGCCACTTCTAGGACAACTTAGGGATCGAGACTTGCAGTCGGGCTACTTCTGCGGGTTCTGACCTATTGCCGCGCCACCCATTGCCATTCTCTCCGTCCTGCCGCTCGGAAGTCGGCTCAAATAGGGGAAGAACGGCGTGATTTCAAACTCCATCTTTTCCCTTTCTGATGTAAGCGCCACAGGTTTGGCCTTTGAGAGTTCCACTTCGTCGGTCCAGGGATCAACCTTGATCCGGCCGCCGAGTGGCAGCGCAGCAATTTGATCGAGCTTTTCCGGATCGAGGTCCGGCGCTGACGCCAACAGCGTCGACATGCGGGTGCTTTTCCCTCCCGCAAGCCCATTGCCCAAGTGAGGACGAATGAGGTTCGGCAGATCGGGAGCTTTTTGCTGCAAGGCCTTCAAGAACAAACCTGCATTCCCGAGCTTTTCTTTATAAGGAGAATTCTTCAACAACTCCATCGCCTTCTCGTCTGCCGCTTCTTCGTTGGCAGGACTTCGTTTGAAATCCATTCTCTGAAAAGATTGCTCATCCGGAAAGAAAAGCCTGTCGTCAAAGGCTAACTGGGTGTCTGATGGATGACCCAGAACAATGTGGCTCAGTTCGTGGGCTAAAACCATAGCTAGGGAGGCCTCGTCCGGGAGCACATCGAGCAGACCGCGGCTGACAACGATGGTGTGCCCGATGGTGAACGATTCGAGGGGTGAAGTCAGGAGCACGCGGCATCGATAGTCGCCCTGAAGATCTATGTTATTCGTGACGAGAAGATTGTTGACCACTGTTGAAAGGATTCGATCGACCTCTCCTGAAGGAGCGAGAAGCCCAACCCTCTGCAATCGATCGATAGCATTGTTTTCTGCTTGCTTTTCCCACATCCTCTGAGCAACTACCGGGCTCGCGTCGGCGGCGACATCGCTCTGATCCTTAACGGACTGCGGCGAGTCCACCAGGATCTGAGTAAACTCCTCATTTCTGCTTAAACCTTTCAGGTCATAGCCCCACAGCCGGGTCTGCGCCTTGAAATGAATCGCTTTGGTGAGCCCTGTCTTTAAATTCGACTCTTCGATGTAGACATAAGCTGGAAGCCATGCGCCAGGACGCATGTCCAGACGCCAGCTATCGAAATGAAAAAAGAAATTGCTTTTTGGCTGTGGGGAATAACTTCCATTGAATCGAACAATGTTAAAGTCCTGATCCTCAACCCAGATTCTTCCGAGAAAGCGCGCCGTCTTCTGCCCCTCTCTTGGCTGTACGTCAAAGATGAGACAACGAACAGCACCGAGAAACTGCTGGCCAACAAAGGTGAATTTGTAGTAACGCTTTTGAAAATCACTGTCGAGCACGACCATTTGCGTGAAGCCCAGAGGCAGGTAGCGTAGAGAATAGATACCTGTTAACTTCGTCAGCATCCGGTGACCGAATCCCGGCTGCCCCACAAATGAGACATCTTCCGGCCCGTCAGTCATGTCAAGCCGCCCGAGAAAATATTGGTCCTTCACTGGGGAGGTCTGCCCGTTGGCTTCCGTCTTAAGACTCTGCAGGTAGGTCTCGACCATCGGATGCAAGTGCCGCATCTGGGCCATGAAGAAATGTTCGCGCTCGACAACTCGGTTGAGAATCTCGTCCAACGGCAGAGAGGCAGAAGCCACTCCGCTCGCCATCGCGGCAGCTGGTGCCGCTGCATTCGTCCGCGCGTCAGTAGCTTGCTGAGAAGCGGTTCCCGAGTCTTGCGCCGCAACGCCGCAGGCTAGCAGCATACTGAGGAAGAATCTCGAGGCCAGACTGACCTTACACATAGGAACCTTCTGAAGATAAGTTATGCCAATTGAAAAATAATGTGTACAACGGCCCTCGAGTCTGACGGTTGTCCATCTTTGAGTGCCGGCTTGAATTGGATCTGTTCTGCTGCATGCACGGCTGCATCATCAAGGCCGTGACCGAGGCCATGAACGACTCGGACAACGCGTATTCTTCCGGAAGCCTCAAACACAACCTCGAGAAGAACTTCTCCCTGAATTCGACGTGCACGCGCCTCGTCTGTATACATAGGTGTCGGTTTAGATAGGATCTCGGCGGGAACAATGGTAGGAACCAATGTTTCTGCCGGATGCGTCCTCTGTACCGAAGATGCGGAGACTTCGTCAGTGAATCCAACGTCTCGGATAACCGACGAGGCTGCAGTTTTGCCTCTTCCCACCGCCGCTCCGCCCCCAAATCCCGCACTGGAGACAACGCCTTGCGCACCGCTCGGCCCACCGGATCCGCTTCCAACGCTGTTTTCGCTTGGCAGGTCGAACCCGCCCGACTTTGCAATATTCGCGGCTCGAACCTTCATTTCCTGTGTGGAAATTCCATTGGGATCCCCGAAGCTTCCCGTCTGAACTGGCTGTGCCGGTCGATCGATCATCTGTGGCACCGAACTTCCCCCGGAAAATAGGTTCGTTCGGATTATTTGCTTTGGCAGGCGGGATGGAAGAATCGGCAACGTGTCGAGATGCGTGGATGTCATCTGCACCGCTGGAGTAGCTATGTATTCGTTTCGGTGAACCGACCGGGCCAGTCGAGTCGCGACGTGGATCGCTGCCGGCACTGGTTCTATTCTCTCCAGTTTGGCAGCCAGCATCGGCTTAACGATACGCGCTTGAGCCTGGCGGATGGGGGACACTTGCGGCGTCACCAGTTCTGTCGCGTGGTATGCCTGGTGGCGTTCAATCGCACGAGGCGTGAGAGCTGTTATCCAAAAGCAAACAACAATGATTCCGGCCTGAACGGCATAGCTGGAGAGAATCTCATGCCACGGAGCACTCCAGTCGGGGAGTGAGGAGAACAAAACAGACCCGGAGGAGGACGACAAATTCATAACCCTTCTTAACGCCTGTGGTACTACCGGTGTGCGATCGACCTGGCGCTCGCATCCGCTTCAGCCCACGCTGAACAGGAATTTCTAACGCAGAGTCTACTACCCCTATCTCGCTATGCAAGATGCAGACCACTCGAAAGGTCATAAGCGAACCGAGAATGCCAACACAATCACGCCGTTGAAGAGTTTCAGGAAATGGGGACTCGTCCGAATGGGCGATATCTACATGATTTCACGTAGAAATTTAGCTGCTTGCGCTAGGATAGGCGCAATCAGCAGCGGACGATTTTGGGACTTTTGATACTTCGTGTTGCATTCCGGGTATCGATCACCAACTGCGATTCCCTGACAATCTTTTCATAGTCGTAATCGGAGTGGTCCGTCACGATTACTGCGCAGTCATATTCAGAGAGATTATTCAACTCCACCCGTTGCATTTGCAGGTTGTACTTGCGTCCCTTCCCGATCACGGGGAAATAGGGATCGTGGTAGCTGACTTTAGCGCCGTCCCGCTGGAGCAATTCGATGATGGTCAGGGCAGGCGATTCGCGCAGGTCATCGATATCTTTCTTGTAAGCGACTCCGAGCACGAGCACGCGGGAACCATTCACCGATTTTTTTTGCGTATTCAATGCGCCGCTCACTGATGCCAACACGTGGTAAGGCATGTTTGTGTTGATCTCGCCTGCTAACTCGATGAATCGAGTACGGAAATCCCACTCCTTGGCCTTCCACGAGAGGTAAAACGGATCGACCGGAATACAATGCCCTCCCAGGCCGGGC
>JASLEQ010000668.1 GCA_030151135.1 Candidatus Sulfotelmatobacter sp.
ATTTCTTATTCACCGATGCCGACATCGTGCACGCGCCAGGGAGCGTATCGCGGCTACTTGCATTGGCGGAGGATCGTCGTCTCGATATGGTCTCGATGATGGTCAAGCTGCGCTGCGAATCGTTCGCGGAACGGGCTCTGATGCCGGCATTCGTATTTTTCTTCTTCATGCTTTACCCGCCCGAGTGGGTCAACAATGCTCGCAAGAAAACTGCAGCAGCGGCGGGCGGCGACATCCTCGTGCGAACTGAAGCGCTAGCGAAAGCTGGCGGCGTCGGTGCCATCCGCGGCGAACTAATCGATGATTGCGCTCTTGCCCGGCAGATCAAACGCCATGGTGGAATCTGGTTAGGCGTCACCCGTGATGCCGCCAGCATTCGAAAATACGAGACCTTTGGCGTGATCGGGCGCATGATTTCCCGCAACGCGTTTTACCAGCTGCGACACTCCACGTGGTTGCTGATCGGAACACTGTTCGGATTGGCAATTACGTATGTTGCGCCGCCTATAATCTTTCTGAGCGGCATGGTGTCCGGCGACCATTGGGCGATGTTGTTTGGCGGCATTTCATGGCTTTTGATGAGCCTTAGTTTCTTGCCCATGGTTCGGTTCTATGAATTATCACCGCTCTGGTCTGTTTCTATTCCAGTCATCGCACTTTTCTATGCGGGTTCAACCGTACATTCGGCGGTGCAATACTGGACGGGCAAAGGTGGTGTGTGGAAAGGCAGGGCTCAGGATATAAGGTCCTAAGTTTTTACTGGAACGGGCAGAAGGCAGCTGATGACTACTAATGAGATCTATCTTGATCTCAAGCGGGCGAGCCTGAGTTACCGTGCGAAGATTTCTTTCGCGGCGATAATTGTATTGGTGTGAATCGTGACAGTATCCTGCACATTCTGCGCGTAACCTCCCGCGTAAGTCACCATAATCGGAATATTGCGAGCTCGCGCTACGCGGAAGACAAGTTCGTCGCGTTTTTTCAATCCTTCGAGGGTCAAGTTCAATCCCCCGAGTTGGTCTTCTTTGTAAGGGTCCGCGCCAGCGATGTAGCAGATCAGGTCGGGCTCGAATTGACGTAATCCTGAACTCAGTGCATTGTCGAGCCACGCCAGATAATCGTTGTCGCCTGTGCCGTCGGGAAGATCGACATCGATCGAGGATGGCGGCTTCCACAAGGGATAGTTATTGTGCTGGTGCAGGGAGATTGTGAAGACGTCGCCTGCGTGTGCCCCGCGCATTTTTCCCTGAGGCGCATCGCTGGGATGCTCGACCGTGGAGACGGAGGACGAGGGTAGAAGCGCGCTGGCGGTTCGGGTGCCGGCAAAAATCGCGGCTGTACCGTTTCCCTGATGTACGTCGCAATCCACAGTCATAGCCGTGCGGATCTTGTCGTCCCGCTGCAAGCGACGGATCGCAACGGCTACGTCGTGAATCATGCAAAATCCTTCGCCGTGATCGGGAAATGCGTGATGAAATCCTCCCCCGATGCTGATGCAGACATCGTCGATGAGACATTGGCGAGCCGCAAGAATCGATCCGCCAGCGGCTAGCCAGAAAGCATCGACGAGCTCGCGGGAATAAGGGACCTCCATCTCCATTTCTTCGCGCTGGCTTAGAGTCCCATTCCGCAACCGCTGCACATAGTCAGGCTTGTGAACGAGAAGTATGTCTTGGTCGGTAGCCGGCTGCGGCTCAAGGAGGTCGCCGTTGTCAGCGATACCGGTGGCAAGAACGCGATCGCGGACGCGGCGGTACTTCTCGGCCGGAAAAACGTGGCTGCCGATCGGCAAATAATAGGCATCGCTGTAAACAAGTTTGAACGGAAGCATTCGCGGGCCTAGATGCGATCCGAATTGAAGCTGAAGACTCAATATCATACGCGGGAGATCGTCGATTGGCACTCCGCGGCTGCTTCATATTTCAAACAGAACTCGGGTGTCGAATGAGCACACTGGGAGTGCATGAAGTGGTGGTTTTCAGCCACCTCTGGCAGGGTGCCATGCACCAGCCCGCAATCCGCTCTGGACGCGGAGATCCGGGCGATTCCTATTGAAAAGCAGTTCGAGCTGTGATTAGATTCCCGAACATAGTCGCGGCTCAGCCCTGGAGTCCGACCGAACCCAAGGGGCGTGCGACGAGGTGAAGTATGAAGTGCAGGCTGCTGTTCGCCCTCCCGGCAGTATCCCTTTTTGTTTTCACGCTGAGCGCCAGCGCACGCGACATAGTCGTTCCCGCCGGCACTCTTCTGCAGTGCACACTGAACGAGCCCAACCTATCATCGGCGACGGTTGATGTCGGCGATCCTGTGCTGTGCCATTTGCGCGGCATCACCGTGTTTGGCCAGCAGGCGTTCCCGCGCGGAAGTTATCTGGTTGGGCACATCGAAGCGGAAAAAGATCCTGGCCACTTCGTTGGCAAAGGATATATCAAGATCCAGTTCGACCGGATCGGCGTACCAACCGGAGATCTTCCACTGGAAGCGAAGGTAATTTCGACGCGCGGCTATAAAGTCGACAAGCAAGGCAAAATCGACGGCAAAGGACATCCGCGACGCGACGTGATTGAGTGGATGTTGCCCCCGCTATGGCCGTGGAAAGTAATCATGCTGCCGGCGCGCGGCCCGCGCCCTACACTCAAGGGCGAGACCGTGCTTAGCCTGCGGTTGATGGACGACGTGCAGATTCCGCAAATGGCACAGACCTACGGCCCGGGATGGCACTTCTTCAACCGCATGCATGATTCGATCTTCGGTGATTCGCAAGCGAGCAACGGGCGCCCACAGTTGACGGTCCGCCCCGCCAGCGATGCGAGCATGCCGCAAGCGACTTACGCGAACTACGTGACACCGGCCGCGGTTCTGCCCAGTAATGTCCAAAGCGCGCCCGGGATGCCGGTATTCGTTTTGAACAATGGAGCAGTGCTCGCGGTCGCCGGCTATGGATATTCTGATAGCCGGATTTCATACTCGCTGGTCGGCGGTGGTACCGGGGTCATCAGCACGGATGACATTGACTGGACTTCGACCACCAAGCTCAACAATAAACGCGGAGTGCGCGTCAGCCTGCATAGCAGCCATGCCAATGCAGGAACGCCGGGAATGTGAGATCTCGAGCAGGGGCGGACCCGCTTGGCCTGCCCCTGCCGAAGCGTCCTAGTACCTCTTGATGAAGGTGTTCAGAACAACGCGAGGAGAACCAGATTGTTTGCGACTTTTTTTCTTTCGCGACAATCTGAAGCTGCATGAAAGTCAACATTGCCGAAAAATTTTCCAAGATTACCGAGATGTGGAAACCCTATGTGGCCGCCGAGTTGAATGGCCAGATGGTGAAACTCGACAAGATCAGAGGGGAGTTCGTTTTTCATCATCACGATCACGAAGACGAATTGTTTCTTGTTGTAAAAGGCCGCTTTCGAATGGAGTTCAAAGACCGTCCGCACGAGTGGATTGAAGAAGGCGAGTTCATCGTAGTGCCGCGTGGAGTGGAGCACAAGCCGGTGGCCGAGGAAGAGTGCTGGTTTCTGCTATTTGAACCGTCCGGAACATTGAATACCGGTAACGTAGTCAACGAACGCACCCATCAGGAACTGGAACGGGTGTGAAAGTGGAGTCCGTGGCAAGTGGCCGATGCCACCGCTGATCGATGGGATCCTGTCCTCGATCCTGACTCTGTTAGGTAGAATCGTAGTACATGGACCTCACGGTTTATTCAGCATTCTGGTGCCCCGATTGCCGCGCTGCAAAGCGGTTCCTCGAGAAGCACAAAATCGCCTACAAAGAGATTGACATCGAGCGCACACCGGGAGCCGCTGAGGAAGTGATCCGCAATACCGGCAAACGTGCCATCCCGCAATTTGTCATCAACGGACAATGGATCCAGCCGTACCGGCCGGGGGAGGGATTTCTCTACGAAGAAATGGCGGAGTTACTGGGGATCGAGCACACGGAAATGCCATAGCACGCGGAGTTCGGAATTCCTACGTGTGTTTCCCGAGTTCTCCCTGAGTTGCGACGCTGCGGTCCCGCGATCCAAAGTAACTGCGGTACATCCCCTTCAGTACTGTGGCGAAGTCCGTCTAAACGGGCGAAGATAGGCGTCCTAGCTGCCGATTCAGGAGAAATCCTGAAAGCCGTGCACACATGGATCCTATGGCCGAGAATCCGCTTCATCGCGCTGAGGCCGAGCCTGAACCTGCTCGCCTTGAGTCTCCGGAAAACATTGTTTGCGACTGCTGGCAGGAGATGATCCAGAGCGTTCTCGGCGTCCTGATGCTGATTGGCGCCCTGGCGATGGTTCACTACTACGCGCCTTTTACGGTGCAGGGGATGCCTCCCGACGATCTGCAGAAGCAGGTTCATGAGCTCACGGCGCAGGTGGAGCGGTTGAAACAAGAGCACGCTATGCCCTCGGTTGTGCTCAGCAAATATCGAAATTCCATTGGGTACATCTCAGGCGTTTATCAAATCGGGTTTCCGAATCGTCGTCCGGAAATCCGCGCCCGGGTTTCCGGAACCGGCTTCCTCGTCGGAGAGGGTCTGATTGCGAC
>JASLEQ010000674.1 GCA_030151135.1 Candidatus Sulfotelmatobacter sp.
TTCGCTGCTCCCTGGCTTGTACCCTCCCCCAGGTACTTGCCAAACTGAATTACTGGTTGAGCGGGTTGAAGGTCAGGACGCCCGCTTCGGTATTGGAGCAAACGCCAGCCGGGTCGACGCGAACCACAGCATCTTCCTCAGCGCAGAAGCCGCGGATACCGGTCTGGTTGATCGTGATCGGAGTCGCGTTGATGGTGTAGCCAACGTTGACGCCGCCAGCAATCGTTCCAGTACCGCTCACGAACATATAACCGCTCTTTCCGCTGTTTGCGGGGTTACCGTCGTTGGCGAGCACGGAGTCAATCAAGCAAGCCGTGCCGGTAGCCGGAACGCAAGCAACGCCCGCCGCGCCACCGAGGTTCACCAGGGCCGGCGCAAAGCCGACTGTAGGATAGGTGGAGTTGTAGGTGACTTCAGCAGTGTTGACGGTACGAACTGACGCGACAGCCGAAGACTCGTTGGCGGCCATACGGGCGCGCAGAAGGTTCGGAATCGCGATTGCTGCGATGATCAGGATGATCGCCACCACGATCAGCAGCTCGATAAGTGAGAAACCCTTTTGTTTCCGCATCTCTAAATGTCCCCTCGTTTTTATCTGTTTTTAGAATCTCTGCGAACATCGCAGCCGTACTCGATGTTTGCACCTGCCTCGCCAAAGGCGCCAGTTACCTTGGTTTCGGTTACCAATTCGGCAAAGACTTTGTTTTCAGCGGGTGGAGAGACTTTGGTTTCGGGGATGAGTTTGAGGGGATTGTTTCCATTGCCAAATTGCGTCGGAAGGGCTGACAAATCACGTCACTACGGCGCGGCACTCCGGCTGGCCTGGGTCGTGGAAAGGAGCGAGTCACTGGCGGCCCATCAGGAGAGGTGACGCAAGTACCCAAAGGGATTTGCGAGAGAGTTTCTCGGCGGGAATTGCGCTTTATAATCCGGCGAGAAGAGGGGATTTCATTTGGCGTCGACAGCAACGGGCGTGGCCCGAGTAGAGAAGAAGACATCGGGGGAGCCGTCCGATTCCGCAGCGAAACAGCGGTTGATCTTCTCCCTGTTGCTGGCTGTCGTCATGCTGGCGCTCTACAATCCGGTCGCGCACAACGGATTTGTGTTCTTCGACGACTCGGTATATCTGATCAAGAACAATGTGATTCATGGGGGACTGTCGTGGGGGGCGGTGAAGTGGTCGTTCTCGACGTTCCATGCCGGGAACTGGCATCCGCTGACATGGCTGTCGCACGCGCTCGACTGCCAGCTGTTTGGGCTGAATCCGGCGGGTCATCATTATGTGAGCCTTCTTTTCCACGTCAGCAATGCGGTGCTGGTGTTTCTGATCCTGGAAGCGGCTACGGGTCTGCTATGGCCGAGCCTGATGGTGGCGGCGGCGTTTGGGCTGCATCCGTTGAGCGTGGAGTCGGTGGCGTGGGCGGCGGAACGGAAGAACGTACTGAGCATGTTTTTCTGCCTGCTGGCGCTGCGGTCGTATACGAAGTATGCGCGGTCGGGAAGGCAGACGTCTTATGTGGGTTCGCTGGTTTGCTTCGCGCTGGGCCTGATGGCGAAGCCCCAGGTGATCAGCCTGCCAATCCTGCTATTTCTGTGGGACTACTGGCCGCTGGGCCGGCTGAATTTTGGGCAGGGTGAGGAGCCGAATCCGGAGAGAACTTCTTTCAGCGCGTTGTTCGTGGAGAAGTTGCCATTCCTGGGACTCTCGGCGGTGAGTGCGGTGGTCACGATCGTGGCGCAGCGCGCGGGGAATTCGGTGCGAAATCTGGCGGAGATTTCGTTTCCGGTGCGACTCGAGAACAGCGCGGTGTCGTATGTCCGCTACCTGGGGCTGCTGTTCTGGCCTGCGAAGCTGGCGCCGATGTATCCGCATCCGGGGAACTCGCTGCACGGGTGGCAGGTTGGGGTGGCAGCGGTGGTGCTGGGCGCGATCACGGCGATCGCAGTGTGGCAGCGGAAACATCGTTACGTGATCGTGGGATGGCTATGGTTTGTGATCGCCCTGGTGCCGATGATTGGCCTGATCCAGGTAGGCGAGCAAGCGATGGCCGACCGCTATATGTATCTGTCGATTGTGGGGCTGCTGGTCGCGGTGGTGTGGAGCTGCCGGGAGGTGGCGGTCCAGAGGAAAGTGCCCGCGGCGGCGTGGGGAATCGTGGCGGGGGCAGCGGTGCTGGCGTTGGGGATGGCGACGCATCATCAGTTGAGTTATTGGCACGACGGCGAGACGCTCTGGCGGTATACGTTGAGCGTTACGGATCGCAACTACATGGCGCACGACAACCTGGCGATGGTGCTGGCGGAAGAAGGACGGGCGGACGAAGCGATCACGGAATTCCGCGCGGCGGAGGCGCTGCATCAGTACCCGGCGAGCCAGGTTATTTTGTTGGGCGATTATGAACAAGGTCATGGACACTTGCGCGGGGCCGTTGAGCAATACACGCTGGCGGCGCAGAGTACGAGTGAAGCCGGAGTGAAAGCGGCAGCGTGGGACCGAGTGGCGCGCGCGGAGACGGCTGGCGGAGATATGGCCACGGCGGCGCAGACATATGAGAAAGCGCTGACGGCGAAGGCGGATGATCCGGACGCGCTGGCGGGATCTGGGATGCTTGCGCTGCGGGCGGGAAATTCGGCGCTGGCGTCGCAGCGTTTTGAGAGGCTGGTGAAAGTCGCTCCGGGCGATGTAAGCCTGCTGTTGCTGGCCGGGGCACTGCGGCGAAATGGGCGGGAGGAAGATGCCGCCAAAGCGGAAGAGCAGGCGCAGAAGATTTCGTCCAACTATTCGCAAGCAGAAGAGACGGCGCGGCAGTTTGCAGCGCAGTACGGCGTGCAGCGGTAGTTTCGAGATCGCGCCGGGACCGCGAGTTTTCGGTGCGAGCTTCATGTCTTGTCCCTTCTCGGCGCGCCCGGCGCCGAATCTGGAATTCCTGCCTTACAATGTCGGCACTATGAATGAGGCTTCCTCGCCGTTTTCGGTAGATGCAGAGATTTCGCGTGCGTGGACGCTGCCTTCCGAGCTTTATACCGATGCTGCGGTGTTCTCCGCCGAACGAGAAAAGATGTTTGCGAGAACGTGGCAGGTAGTGGGACATGCGCATCAGGTGGCGAATGCCGGAGACTACTTCACGACGGAGCGGGTTGGGGAGCCGCTTTTGATTGTGCGCGGCAATGATGGGGTGCTGCGCGGGTTCTACAACGTTTGCCGGCACCGGGCGGGGCCTCCAGCGGAAGGGTGCGGGACGCGCAAACTGTTTCGGTGCGGATATCACGGATGGACGTATGGTCTGGATGGGGCGCTGATCAATGCGACGGAGATGGAAGGCGTGGAGGGATTTCGTCCGGAGGAATTCGCGCTGGCGCCGGTGCGGGTGGAGGAGTGGTTCAATCTCGTTTTCGTGAACCTGGATCGAGAGGCGTGCCCGCTGCGGGAATGGTTGGGAGAGTTACTGCCGCAGGTGGAGAGATTTCCGTTTGCGGGAATGAAGTTATTTGAGCGGCGGACGTACGACATGAGGTGCAACTGGAAGACGTATGTCGACAATTATCTGGAGGGATATCACCTGCCGAGCGTGCATCCGGGATTGAATCGAGAGTTGGATTACAACGCTTACGTGGTTGAGCCTTATGCGAGGCATGTGCGACAGTTTTCTCCGATTCGCGGGGCGCAGGCAGGGGATGCGACGCCGAGGCGATACCAGGAAGCGCGCGAAGATTTGACGACGGATTATTTCTGGATATTTCCGAACTGGATGCTGAATTGTTATCCCGACAATGTGTCGTTGAATATTGTGCTGCCGCTCGGGCCGGAGCGGTCGCTGGCAATTTTTGAATGGTATTTACCGGAGAAGGATCACGGGTCGGCGGCAGCGAAGGAATCGGTGGAGTTCAGCGATCAGATCCAGGTGGAAGATGTTGGGATCTGCGAGACAGTGCAGAAGAATTTAAGGTCGCGAAGTTATACGCGGGGACGATTCAGCGTGAAGCAGGAAAAGGGCGTACATGCTTTTCATCGAATGTACGCGGAGATGATGTCGGTAGACTGAAGTCTCGAAGCGATCCGCTGGGTCTGCCCACCACTTTTCGGGTAAGAAATCGCCCGTATTGTTCCCGAGCTATCAAAACTTCACTATGTCGCCGTCGATCAGACGCTGCGGCTGCCGTTTCGGCCTCGAGGCGGCTCCCGAAGTACTTTCCCAATCCAGCTGGAGATGACCATGCGAGGATGCGCACGAGTTACTACTTTCTTTCTCATCGCTGCAATGTTCGGAATAAGTGTGCTTGTTTCTGCCCAGACGCAGTCACAAGATTCCGAGAACATTGTAATAACGCGTTCGGACTTGTCTCCGTTCACGGGCACTGCCCTTGGCCGTTTTGCGCAGGGATTTCAGTACCAGT
Organism: Candidatus Sulfotelmatobacter sp.; assembly: GCA_030151135.1. Next base: position 4,396 of record JASLEQ010000674.1, read on the forward strand.
ACCAGTACCTTGAGAATCCCAATCTAATCCAGGTTAAGCAGGGGACTAGCCAGCTTATTATTCCCAACCCAGAACACAATCTGAACCAACACTCGCTAACCTTCGATTTCAAGCAGGTATTTCTGAACAGCAAGGTGCTTTCGCAAGCCCTTCAGAACGCCTATGACCTAAAGAATGCAGGTAATCGACGAGGTAAAGTCGACCAGATCTGCGGGGACATGTCGGTATTCGATTGCGTTGCGGTTGGCGGAAGCCGGTTGGGACGGGCGTTGTCAGGGCTGACGGTCACCGCGACCCTGTCGGAGAGGGCTGCAGTGTCGCAAGGCGTGCTGGTTCCGGAGGGATCTTTCTCGAATCACTATGCGATTGCCGGAGAGGTCAAATTTGATCCCTCGCAAGTGTTCCTAACTGGCACGGACTGGAAAGCGGCAGCGGACGCAATCATCAAGATGAAGCTGATCGACTTTAAACATGACAAAGGGCTGAAGAAATACGAGATCTGCACCGATCCGACAGAAGTCCAGTCCCTCATCCAGCAGCACGTCGACAAACCGGATGGACCGAAGGACTGGTGGCGTTGCGTGTCTGACCTTGCGGGAACACGACACAAGGGATTCATCGCGCTCGCGTTTCTTCCGACTATCGATTTCAAACGCCAGACTCAATTCGATTTCGTGCAATACAGCGGGTTGCTTTCGGGAGAACCGTTGGAGGCTGGATTGAATACCTTGACGTTCACGTGGGACTTGCGAAGAGCGATCGCTTCCGCTTCCACCCGGAGCGATGCCTTCGAGGCACTAAAAGCGATATTGCAGGCGAAACAAGAACGGCGGAAGGACGAGGAAGCTGCCGCTGAAAAGGTGGAGAGTCAAAAAGTGTGCGTGACCATGAAGGGTTCGTCGGTGAATTACATTTCGGTTCCCGACAGCTTTAAGCCTGCTGCTTGCGAGAACCTTCGAAAGGAGATCCTGGCGGACCGATATGAACTGGCATGCAGCACGGCGCAGGGGTGGCTGAAAAGCGGATCAGCAATCACCGGGGAAGCAGCGTCGAAGGACCTGCCATTCCCGAATCCATGCAAGTGGTCTATTGAGAGGGAAAACATAGCGGTACGCTAGGCCGCGCGATGTTCTCGGCGTGCCCTTCGAAACCCGTTGGGCAAAGACAACCAATCGGGGCGATCGAATGAATGCCTATTAGGAGCGGGGGCCCTCGTTGATTTGGAAGACGACGCGTACCATGGGTGCCCTTGAGAATTCGATCCCCTCTTTGACGGACGTCTTGAAAAATCCGTTTGCCCGGTAGAGTTTCTGAATGGTCTGGGCACTGGCGCGGACCTTGCTCATGTCGAGAAACTCTCCAAGTTGGACCTGTGTGACGGTTCTGATTTGATCCGCTTCGATGAGGTTGTTCCCTGCAATTTCGATTTCCTGCACGGCAGAACGCGAGCCCTCATGAACCGTAAAGGTTAGTGCGGCGCGTTGCGGATCGCTGCTGGCATTGGACAATGTCATCGATGGAGCGGCAACGTTCGCGCGAAGATAGCCCATATCCCGCAGAACTTGCTGGACACTTGCGACAAGATTTGCGTCTGTTGGGCCTTGGAAACACTGTCCGATCAGAGCCGCCTTAGTTGCGGCTGTGACATCCCGCGGCACGTCGGTCGCTGTCGACAAGGTGACGTCGGACGCAATGTATGGCGTGTTACAGGGTTCCTGGCTGGATGATTTCGCAGATGTGAGAGCAAGCACTGCGCAGAGCAAAACAGGAAGTAGAGGCCGGGGCATCACACTGCACCTCCAATGGAGAATCATAATACTGCTATGGATGCGCGACGTCGCGGATTTCTCGCGGTGGCCGAAAACCACCACTATCGGCCAAGGGTGGCCGCTTTGGGCTCGCCAGCTCTTTGAGGCAGACATGCGCGGCTGTTTGTTATTGAAAATAAAGCGCTTATTTCGGCAGATCTTTGGGCGTTTGGCAGAGTAGTTGCCATAGTAAAGTCAGTCATTTTCCATATG
>JASLEQ010000106.1 GCA_030151135.1 Candidatus Sulfotelmatobacter sp.
TAGATTACTTCTCAAATCTCCCCTAACTCGATGATTCCAGAGATCCCGGGGGGAGGGGGATATCCCTCAAAAACCATCCGTTTCCCAGAATGGAACTCGCAAAAACCAAATGCATAGCTCCCTTCGGCATTCGCCTCAGGGCAAGCTCTTCGACTGCGGTTGATCTCTGCGCTGATCCCGCACAGATCAATCCTCGCCCAGGATGACACCGCATTCACTTCGGGCGCTGGTTCGGTACACTATCGGTCTGAGCCGCCATCATGCCTGACACTGTGACCAGCACTCCCCAACTTCTTACCGAGAACGACCTTTACCTCTTTAACGAAGGCAGCCACTACCGCATTTACGACAAGATGGGAGCTCACCTCGTCTCGCACGAAGGGCAGAGCGGCGCTGTGTTCAGCGTGTGGGCGCCGAATGCGCGGTCGGTGTCGGTGGTCGGCGCGTTCAACGACTGGGATCCGAAAACGCATCGCATCAATCCTCGCGGATCGTCCGGCATCTGGGAAGGCTTCATCGCCGGAGCGAAACACGGAGACCTCTATAAATTCCACATCGAATCGAGGCAGCACGGATATCGCGTCGACAAGGCGGATCCCGTGGGCATCTGGCATGAGAAGCCTCCGCGAACCGCGTCGGTGCTGTGGGATTTGAATTACGAGTGGCACGACGCGGAGTGGATGCAGAAGCGCGCCGAGCGCAACTCGCTGCGCGCAGCGCAATCGATCTACGAAGTGCATATCGGATCGTGGATGCGCGTTCCGGAGGAGCATAACCGTCCGCTGAGTTACCGCGAGATGGCGCCGCGTCTGGCCGAGTATGTCGGGCAGTTGGGATTCACGCATGTTGAATTTCTGCCGGTGATGGAGCATCCATTCTTCGGATCGTGGGGATATCAAACCACAGGTTATTTCGCTCCGACGTCGCGCTACGGCACGCCGCAGGATTTCATGTACCTGGTCGACTACCTGCACCAGCACGGCATTGGCGTGCTGCTCGACTGGGTTCCGTCGCACTTTCCATCGGACGCTCATGGGTTGGCGTATTTCGATGGCACACATTTGTACGAGCATGCGGACTCGCGGCAGGGATTCCATCCGGACTGGAAGACGCACATCTTCAACTACGGGCGCGCAGAAGTTCGCAGCTTCCTGATGTCGAGTGCGATGTTCTGGCTCGACAAGTACCACATCGATGGGCTGCGCGTGGACGCGGTCGCGTCCATGCTGTATCTCGACTATTCGCGGAAAGAGGGAGAGTGGATCCCGAACAAGTTCGGAGGCCGAGAGAATCTCGAGGCCATCGATTTCCTGCGGCGGTTCAACCAGGAAGCGTACAAAGAGCATCCGGAGATTCAGACGATCGCGGAGGAGTCGACTTCGTGGCCGATGGTGTCGAAGCCCGTTTACGTGGGCGGACTTGGCTTCGGCGAGAAGTGGGACATGGGCTGGATGCACGACACGCTCAAGTATTTTCAGAATGATCCCATTCACCGGAAGTATCAGCACAATTTGCTGACGTTCCGGATGCTGTACTCGTGGCACGAGAACTTTGTGCTGCCGCTGTCGCATGATGAGGTGGTCCACGGGAAGGGATCGTTGATTGGAAAGATGCCCGGCGATGAATGGCAGAAGTTTGCGAACCTGCGATTGCTCTTTGGATATATGTACGCGCAGGCCGGCAAGAAGCTGCTTTTTATGGGAGACGAATTCGGGCAGGTGCGCGAGTGGGCGCACGACACGAGTCTTGAGTGGCACGTGCTGCAATACCAGGTGCATCGCGGCGTGCAGGCCTGGATGGAACAACTGAACCGCTTCTACCGCAACGAGCCCGCCATGCATGTGCTGGATAACGATCCAGCTGGATTCGACTGGGTCGACGCCAACGACAATGCGAACAGCACCGTCTCGCTGCTGCGCAAGAGCGAGAAACCGGAGGAGACCGTTCTCGTGGTATGCAACTTCACTCCGATACCGCGGATGGGATATCGCATCGGAGTGCCGCATGGCGGCTACTGGCGCGAAATGCTGAACAGCGACGCGCGAGAATATGCCGGCAGCGGCATGGGCAATCTCGGAGGAGTGAATGCCGAGATGGTGCCCATGCACGGCCGGCCATATTCGCTGAAGCTGACGTTACCGCCGCTGGCGGCCCTGTTTTTCAAGGCGGCATAGCGAGCGGCTCACTGGCACCTACTGCAGAAGCCGTTTTATCACCCAGCGCAGAATGAGCAAGATTTCTGAGCAAAGCACCGCAGCGCAGATTGCGGCGCCGTGTGCAAGTTCGCTTGAATCGCGGGAAACAGAGCAGAGATGCTGAAGGCCAGGGACATAAAAAACCGAAGGTTGCGCCGATTCGGATTCGCAACCGCAGATCCTGGTGACCGCTCAAGAATACTATCCCTGAAGCGAGTAACAGTCCCCCAACCGACTGCCAGCTGGCGCTCAGGCCTGCAATGAAAATGGCCGTTGGCATGTGATGATCAACGCTAACGATGAAATCAGCCGAACGCCTGGAAGTCTTTCCAGAATGCGGGCCATGGGAGCCGCGGCGGGCCACAGACGAAGATGTCCGGATGATAGCGGCTTTCCTCGTTCTTTAAACCCAGAGTTTCCAGGGAGTTCGTGTTGTGCCCGGCCAGACGGCACGCCGTGTAGCGGGAGTCAGCGCCTTCGCGGGTAGTGCCTACTACGATCAACATAGTCGGCGGGGGATCCGGATATCCGCGGAGCCAGGCCGAGTTCGTCCCGCTGATGGGCGGGGGCAAGTGATACGGCGCGCCGAGGAGCTCGATCGCTCCGGCCTCGCCATAGTTCCTGACCACAATCCCGACATGTTCCCGCTCGTTCTGAGGTAAGGCATCGCGGATTGCGGCGATGTTTCGGACCAGATCCTCCCATCCGATCTCTTCGCGCAAATCTCCATTCCTGGACAATGCAAATTTCTTTAAAGCTCCATCTGAGGCGAAGGGAACCAGAATCGCGCACGCGTAGACTCCCATAAGACTGAGTAACGTGAAGAAAACTCCTGCGATGATGAATCGGCGCATCTTCGGGATAGATGCGAGCCAATGTTCCGCGATTACGGCGCCCATGGCTATCAGCATTGGGTAGGCCGGCGCGAGGTAGTAGTCTCGCCCTTTGCCGATCACAAATAGAGCCAGAGGGACGGCGTACATCCAGGCCAGCATTCGATACTGCCGATCGCGGAAATAGCCAATCAGGCCGGCGATCCAGAGAGGCGCGGCGAAAAGGTTCGCGCAGATCAGGAATTGTCCGGAGAAAAAACCTTTGGCGCGACCCTCGCCGACATCGCGGGCATGAATGCTCTGAAGGAAATGCAGAGAGATGAAATCATGGCGGATCTGCCAGATCAGATTGGGCAGAAAAATCAGGACCGAGAGCACAACGCCCTCCCACAACCACGGGCTGGAGAGATACCTTCTGGCGCGCGTGAGCAATACCCCTGCAACAATTCCGGAGACATAGAACGCCATGGTGTACTTCGTCTGC
>JASLEQ010000112.1 GCA_030151135.1 Candidatus Sulfotelmatobacter sp.
GTGCGACGGTTGCCAATCCGTTTCCGACGGGAGTGACGCCGGCTCTGGGGCACTCTCAAGTGGGAATCGATCATCTTCTAGGGAACGGCGTGTGGGCGCGTGTACCGGACCAGCCGCTTGGATATTCGCAGCAATGGAACCTGGCGCTGGAGCGGACATTCGGCGGCAGTGCGACGGGAAGCCTGGCTTACGCAGGTTCGAAGGGGACGCACCTGATTATCGCTTCTCCTTATACCGGATCTGGTTTGCAGCTCAACCAGATCCCTGACCAATATCTCTCCATGGGGAATGATTTGCTGACGCCGGTTGCGAATCCTTTTTATGGTGTGCTGCCGGCCGGCTCCGTGGCTGGCGGCCCGACGATTCTCAAGGGCAGATTGCTCATGCCGTATCCGCAATACCCGCTCGGCGTTCTGCGGCAGGATGCACGGATTGCCGCCTCGAATTACCACGCGATGCAGGCGAATTTCACTAAGCGCTTCAGCCATGCCGGTATCGTCCAGGGTGCGTACACGTGGAGTAAGTTGATCAGCGATACAGATAATACGAGCGCATTCCTGGACGGACAGGGTGGTACAGGGCTGGTTCAGGACCTGTACAACATCAAAGCGGAGAAGTCGGTCAGCCAACAGGACATCCGGCATAACTTCGTGGTCAACTATGGACTGGATTTGCCGTTCGGCCGCGGACAACGGTATCTCTCCGGCGCCAACAGCATAGCTAACGCGATGGCCGGGGGCTGGAGAGTGAATGGAATTACGACTCTCAGAAGCGGTGTCCCGATTGCGCTTACGTCCAATCCGAATATCCTTTCTCAAGATTTCGGTGGCGGTACTCCCGGGTTTTGCCCGGGGAACGGAATCATCCGGCCAAGTTACACGGCGGGATGTCCCAAGCATGTTTCGGGGGATCGAACTGTACGGCAGAAGCAATGGTTCAACACAAGCTGCTTCACTCAGCCGGGACCGTTTTCGTTTGGTAACGAGCCAAGGGTAGATTCGGACTTGAGGGCGGCCGGGGTGGTCAACTTTGATTTCTCCGCGAATAAGTCCTTTGATCTTGGAGAGAAGGCGAAGCTCAAGTTCAGCGGCGAGATCTTCGACCTCTTCAATCATCCTCAGTTTGCCGAGCCGGGTGTGGGGCTGGGCCCGAGCTTTGGAGTCGTGAACCACCAAAGCAGTCTGCCACGCACAGTTCAGCTTGCTTTGAGGCTTTCATTCTAGGCAAGAGGCTGTATCCCGATAGTGGGGTCCAAGAAGGCGCACTTGAGTGATTCGAGTGCGCCGCCTGGACCGCGCTTGCCTGTCTCCTGAGTTAAATCAAAACCGGAAATGGTGCCATCTTCATGTTGATCCGATCGGTTGTGTTGACTGGTGTATGCGGAGTTCTCGTATTCTCCATTGCTGCGCGAGGCGCTTTCGCACAGGATTCTCCTCAGGCTGCCAAGGTCACCGTGGAATCCGATGGAACAGTCAAGATCCCGGCTGAGTCGGTGCCGCTCTCCAGCTTTTTGAGCCCGGAAGCGAAAGCCTACGTGACCCAGCATCTTCACGATATGCAGGATCCTGAGATCGTGAAGCAGGACAACGGCGTTCCCCGCTTCATGAAAGGCATGCTGGCAAGGGACAAGGAACTCTTCGCTGTCGATCAGCAGGATGCGCACATCGGAGGCGTGCACACTTACGTGTATTCGCCTAAAAGCGGAATCTCGGAGGTGAATAAAGAGCGGGTGCTGATTAACTTGCATGGCGGCGGATTTTCGGGCTGCTGGCCGGGATGCGCGGAGCTGGAATCTATACCGATTTCTGCGTTGATGCAGGTCAAGGTGGTGTCTGTTGACTATCGCGAGGGACCCGAACACAAGTTTCCCGCGGCCAGTGAAGATGTGGCGTCAGTTTATCGGGAGTTATTGAAGACGTATGCCCCTCGCAGCATCGGGATTTACGGCTGTTCGGCAGGAGGCATGCTGACGGCCATGTCGGTGGCATGGTTCCAAACTCACGATCTTCCTGCGCCGGGTGCCATCGGAATCTATTGTGCGTCTGCGGGCAGCTTTGGCGGAGACGCGACTTATATTGCTTTCCCGTTCGGGGAGGCGCGGGTGCCTGTGTCCCGTCCGCCGGGCGCTTCTCAATTGGGATACTTCAGCTCGGCTGATCCGAAAGATCCCATGGTGTCCCCGATCAACTCTCCGCAGATACTCGCGAAATTTCCGCCCACGCTGTTGATTACGGGAACGCGCGACTTCGCAATGAGCGGAACGCTTTATACCCATACGCAATTGACCAAGCTGGGCGTCACCACCGAACTGCATGTTTGGGATGGGTTGTTCCACGGTTTCTTCTACAACGCGGAAGTGCCGGAGTCGAGAGATGCGTTCAACGTGATGATCAAGTTCTTCGATCGCCATCTTCGCTGAACCCGAGTTTTGGGAGCGACCTTTCCAGAAATTGAGGGGAGTTATGTTCCGGTCAAAAGCCAAAGCGGCCGCATGCGCTTTTTCTTTGATTTTCTTGTCGATGATTTCTTCTGGAGAAGGGAAGAAGGATAAGGGCAAATGGGTGAGCGCCTGGAGCACTGCGGTTCACACACCGCTCCCGTTTCCGGGGCTCCCGCCGACGCCTGTGGTCGAAAACCAGACGCTCCGGATGGTGGTGCGGCCGGCACTCGGTGGCGCCCGGCTCCGCATCCGATTCTCGAATGCTTATGGATCGTCACCGCTCGAGATTGGTGCGGCCCATGTTGCAGTTACCGATCACGGATCGTCCATCGTTCCGTCGACAGACCATGTGTTGACGTTCGACGGCAGACCTTCCATTACGATCCCGGCCGGAGCCCCGATCCTGAGCGATGCGGTCGATCTGAAGGTGAATCCTCTCGGCGAGATCTCGATCAGCATCTATCTGCCACATAGCGCAACTGCAACTACGACCCACTTCTGGGCGCAACACGATACGTACATCTCTAAATCAGGGGACGCTACAGGTGCGCCCGAATTCTCTGAACCGACGGTCAGGAGTTCGTGGTACTGGCTCTCCGATGTCGAGGTGTGGA
>JASLEQ010000122.1 GCA_030151135.1 Candidatus Sulfotelmatobacter sp.
GCTGACGACTGCTTACTTCGTCTGGAACATCACCGGAATCACGCCGATGGTAGTTGCTTCGCCAGGCGATATAGAAACCGTCTGGCCGCCATAGGAACCGTTGAATTCGCGATAGTTAACGTACTTCGTGGCGGGCGTATAGCTGGAGTTGCCCGCAGTATTCCAGACGATCAACGCGCTGGCGCCGTTCCCTGATTCCGTCAACGGACAGGTATAAATCGTCCCGCTATTGGAGCAGGAAGCGGTGAAAGTTGATCCAGCCAGCCATTGCATCATCGTGTAATAAAAAGTGTCGTAGCCGCCATTGACGATGCTTGGCCAGTTGTACCAGCCCACCATCTCCGCGCCGCCAACTCCGCCCTGATATGCATAGAGCAGAATGTGCCAGCGCACGAGCTGGCCCTCGCAATCGTCCACGGTATATTGCGGTGCGCAGGCGTAAGTATTCACGTCGTAATTGGTCTCGCTCAACAGCCATGGAACGTTGGTCCATCCGTTATTGTTCTTGGCGGTGATCATTTGCGCGATGATCGACATGCGCTGCTCAGGTTCCTGATCCCACAAGTATTGATGGAAGCTGTAAATGTCCGACAGGCGTCCATTGGTATTTTCCAACTGGATCCAACTTGCGGCCCACTGCGCCTCGCCGGCAAATGGCGGAGTCAGGACCTTCGCTCCGGGTACGTTGGCGCGAATGATAGGGATCACAGGCTTGAACATCTGGTATAGCTGGGTGGCCGTGCCCGTCCAGTAGAGCGGGTGATTGGCCTCGTTCCACATCTCCCAATACTTGATAAAGTTTGCGACGCAGTTTCCAGCCGGCGAGCAGTGTTTTACCAGCGCCGTAACGAAATTGGTGAAGGTACGGCTGCCCTTCGCAGTGAGATCGCTTGGTGGGCTGGCCGAAGATGGATTGCCTGCGCAGGAAACGCTGGCGATATAGCAGGGGGTGTGGCCGAAGGTATAGATCGCGCCAGTCGGCTGGTGCGTGGCGATAAGGTCAAGCCAGGTGTCGAGGTTTGTCCAGTTGTACGTGCCGCTGCCAGGTTCCAGGATGTACCAATCCGTGCCGGCGTTCCAGAGACGCGTGGTTCCCGGCTGCGAAATCGTAGGGATCCAGTTGCCTGTGGTGCCACAGGTAGTGCCGGGAGGGCATTGGAAGCTCCAACTCGTCGGCACCAGCGGTTTGTTGCTGATCGGTTTCGCTGTGCTTTGTGCTTGCAGGGGAAGAGATGCTGCCATGGCACACAGCAACGCCAATCCCAATGAAATGGGCGGGGGAAAACCTTTCATTGATACTCACCTATTTTGAATTGGCCAGAGACGAACGCACGAAGACGGTGACGCTTGCGCTAACTAAGTTTTGCAACGGGAACTCAGCAAAACCCTCGTTCTTGGGACTGTTCCAGTATCAGAGTGAAGGGCTATTGCTGCTAGGTCTCAAAGGTACAACGTTGGTCGGCAAAAAGTACAGTGTTGAAATGTTAAAATCCGCGCCAGTCGCGGGAAGTCGCACCAAACAGGGAAACCCTGTTCGCGACCTAAAACCTTCGTACCCACCGCGAGTGGGGGCGGACAGCGATGTTCACGAGAGTGCAACAATGGGCGACAGCAAGCTTGGGGGGTATGCACCATTCATGGCGCAGTGATTCGGCGGGATCTTTTTAGTACGGGATCTTTTTAGTAAATGTCAGCGTAGATTGCCTTGATATTTAAATACTTTAATCCCAGTCGAGTATGATGGATGCGTAAACTAACGGATTAAATTCAGCGAAGTCCAATTGACTGAGTTTCAGACCGGGGTCAATCGCTGCGAAGCCCCGTGCGTCCGAATCACAAACGTTTGACGTAAGGCCGATTTCATGACTTCGCCGTTTTGGCATTTCAGGGAACAGCCAGTCCCTCCTTCGCGTATCCACTGCTATGAGGGCGAATCCCATGAAAATCATCGTTGTCCTTATCGTCTTAAGCTTGGGTTTCGTCTGTGCCCAGGACATTCGTGTTGACGAAAACGGGAGTCCGGTGGAAGCCAAATTTCAGCCCGGGGGCCGCATACGCGTGGATTTGTGCGCCAGCGGAGCCGAAGTGGACGGAACCGACGATCCGGTCATCCGCGTGTCATACCGCCCGGAGCGGGACGGGGTTCGGGTGCGCATCAATGGGTCCGGCGACCGCGCGGAAATCAAAGTCACCGGCTGTCCGCACCCGTTCAATGTGAAGATCGAGGTCCCGAAAGATACTGGCCTTTATACCCGAATGATGGCCGGTCAATTGGATATTCACGATGTCGCCGGCGACAAGGATCTCGAGATCAGTTTCGGACAGCTAGATGTCGATGTCGGAAGGGCCGAGCAATACGGCCACGTTGATGCATCGGTGAACAGCGGTTCGATCGATTCAAGCGCCTTCGACGTTCACAAGGGCGGATTGTTCCGCTCGTTTGATCAGAACGGGCCGGGAAAGTATCGGCTGCATGCGCACGTGGGAGCGGGACAGGTGGACTTGCGATAGATGTGTGAGTTCTGACGAGATATGCGGGCGGAAGTTCTCGCGTCGACCGTGCCGTTCTTCCGCCGGCGAAAGCCTTTAGCGCTAAGTTCGCGGAGAGAAGGCCCGCAGAGAGCGCGGGGAACAACTAAGAATCAGTGGCGGGTTTTGGCGGCCCGAAGATAATTTCCAGAACCAGGAGGCTGGCTCCTACGACGATGGCGCTGTCGGCGAGATTGAAGACTGGCCACTGGTATTGCTTCACGTAGAAGAGAAGGAAGTCGACGACGCGGCCGCTGGCGACGCGATCCCAGAGATTTCCTACGGCTCCTCCAAGAATGAGCGATAGGGCGACGCCGGTTAAGGTGAGAGTGTGCGCCTGCCGCCAGAGCAGGATCGAAACCACGATCATGGCGATCACAGAAAAGCCGATCAACGCACCGGTTTTCCAATGAGAAGGAGAATCGGCGAAGAGGCTGAAGGCCGCGCCGGTATTTTCCGTATGCGTGATACGGAAGAAACCGGGGATGACCGGGATCTGCGCGTAAAGAGCGAGCCGAACCGCGATCAGATGCTTGGTCCAGCGGTCGAGCAGGACGACGACGAGAGCGAGCAGGAAGTGGAGGGCGCGCACGGAATGCTTGGTCATGAATCGGTATATTCGCGAATTTAATCGGTGATCAGCGAACTCGGCGGCAGTCCTCAGTGTTTCTCGGCGATCCAGAGTTTTCATCGAAGCAAAAAGGCTTTACCGCCGAATTCGCAGAGAACTGATCGCAGAGCACGCAGAGAATACTACGAATTGCCTTCCAGTTCTTTCAGCACCGCGCTACAGCGCTCACATACAGTGGGATAGTTTTTATCTTCGCCCACGTGGGCCGAGTAGTTCCAGCAACGCTCGCACTTGGCGCCCTCGGCCTTCTTTATTTCGACTTTCACTCCGCTGGTGCCGTTGCCAGAGCCTTGCGCGAGCTTTACCTGCGAGACGATAAACAAATAACGAAGCTGGTCCTCATAACGCTTCAGCAGCGAGTATGCCGGATCGGACGCGGAGAGTGATACCTGCGCTTCGAGTCCGGTGCCAATC
>JASLEQ010000140.1 GCA_030151135.1 Candidatus Sulfotelmatobacter sp.
CTTAAAAGCCCAATAGCACCTCACAAGTCCCACTCTACCGATCTCGGGTGGAGCGCTCTTGCATGAGCGTTCTGCAATGGCGGGCGATCTGCCGCTCTTCGTCTGCGGCAACGATCTTGATCATTTCAGGCACTATGCCCAGGGACTCCAGCCCTTGGGTACTAGACGAACGAACTCGCACACTGTGCTCTCCGATTCCCCCTGTGAAAACCAGGATGTCTACTCCACCTAACAGGGCAACGTACGCGCCGATAGCCTTCCGGATCGCAATCGCGAATACGTCCAGAGCAAGAATTGCCTGCGAATCGTTTGCTTGCGCGCGTAATTCGAGAGCTTTGACGTCGCTTTCGCCGGAGGAGAGCGCGAACAGACCACTCGCGTGATTCAGCAGTTCTTCGAGTTCGTCGACACCAAGATTTTGCTCCCTCAGGAGAAAAAGCACGACGCCGGGATCCAGGTCTCCGCAACGCGTGCCCATCGGAATGCCTGCGACGGGCGTGAAGCACATGGTCGTATCAATCGATTTGCCATTGCTTAGGGCGCATAAGCTCGCACCATTTCCCAAGTGCGCGAAGATGGCACGAGAGGGAAGCTCCTTGCCGAAGTGATGAACCAGGGATGCATAGGAAAGGCCGTGAAAACCGTATCGGCGAATCCCCGCATCGAGGTAGCGGCGAGGTAGCGGCAGGTGATAAGCCACCTCGGGAAGTGTGTGATGAAACGCATCGTCGAAGCAGGCGAAATGGAGTGCTTCCGGAAAGATCGTTTGGGCAGAAGAGATGAGTTCCAGGGATTGGGGGATATGGAGAGGGGCGAAATGCGTTGCGGCCCGCAATTGTTGCACGAGCTTCTCTGTGATGAGTTGATGGGAACGCAGGTGTGGGCCGCCGTGTACCACGCGGTGCCCGACGGCCGCCGGCATGTCCTGAGCATGTTTGCGGATCTCCGCGGCGAGTGTCGCGAGTGCCTCGACTTGTGATTCGTGAATACAGCTTCTCTGCACTATCGGCGTTCCGCCTTCGGCGCGGATGTGTAACTCGCCGTTGTCGCGCCCAATGCGGGTTGCACTCCCAGTGAGAACCGGAACCTCGTCGGACTCGCTGCGAGTGTAGAGACCGAATTTTAGCGATGACGAGCCGCTGTTGAGCGCGAGGATGAGATCGTCCTTTTGCATCGCGCCTATGCTTTCCACTTCCAGTTGCGGATCTCTTCCTTGTCGATGCCCTCCGAGTGCGCGTATTCCAAACTCTGGATGATCTGGCCCTTGAGCTGTTCCTTCACGTGGGCGCCGATCGCGGTCAGACGCGGCACGCGGTCAATAACGTCAATCGAAAGGTTGAAACGATCGACCTGGTTGAGAATGGCAAGTTCCAAAGGAGTATTGATGCTGCCCTTTTCTTTGTAGCCGCGAACGTGGATGTTGTCGTGGTTCCTGCGGCGATACGTGAGCTTGTGGATAAGCGACGGATACGAGTGAAAGTTGAAGATAACCGGCTTGTCGACCGTGAAAAGTGAGTCAAAGTCGCGGTCGGAGAGACCATGCGGGTGCTCAGTTTCCGGCATGAGACGGAAGAGATCGACGACGTTGACGAAGCGAACCTTCAAGTTGCCGAAGCTTGCTTTCAGAATTGCCGCTGCTGCAACTGCTTCCATGGTAGCGATGTCGCCGGCACACGCCAGAATCACGTCCGGCTCCTCGCCATCGTCGGTCGAGGCCCAGTCCCAAATGCCGATGCCCTTGGTGCAATGCGTGACCGCTTCTTCCATGGTGAGGTATTGGAGATGTTCCTGCTTGTCGGCGACGATCACATTGACGTAGTCGCGCGAGCGCAGGCAGTGGTCGGCGACGCTCAACAAACAGTTCGCGTCTGGCGGCAAATAAATGCGAACGGTTGCTGCGCTCTTATTCGTCACGACATCCAGGAAGCCGGGATCCTGGTGGGTGAATCCGTTGTGATCCTGACGCCAGACCAAGGAGGTGATCAGCAGATTGATCGAAGGAATGGGCGCTCGCCAATTCAGTTCCAACTTCGATTTTTCCAGCCATTTCGCGTGCTGGTTGAACATGGAATCGATGATGTGGACAAAAGCTTCGTAGGTCGAGAAGAAGCCATGCCGCCCGGTCAACACGTATCCCTCAAACCAGCCTTCAAGTGTGTGCTCGCTCAATATCTCCATTACACGTCCGGAGACATCGAGCTCACCTCCGTCGGCGTCCTCGGGTTTGTACTCGGCAAGCCATGTTTTCTTCGAAGCTTCGTAGATCGCGGTGAGACGATTCGAGGCCGTCTCGTCGGGACCGAATACGCGGAACGAAGTCATGTTGCGTCGCATCACTTCCGCCAGAAAATGCCCGAGAACATCGGTCGGCGAGACATAGTTCGCGGCTGGAGCTTTCACGGTGACGGCGAAGTCGCGGAAATCTGGCATCTCGAGCTCTTTGCGTAGCAATCCGCCGTTCGCGTGCGGGTTTGCGGAGATCCGGCGCGAGCCTTCCGGCGCGAGCGCTCGTAACTCCGGAACAAGAGCTCCCTTGGTGTCAAAGAGTTCTTCGGGTCGATAGCTGCGGAGCCAGTCTTCTACTTGTTTCAGGTGCTTAGGATTGGTCGCTGGATCGAGAACTGGAACCTGGTGCGCGCGCCAGAAATCCTCGACCTTGTGACCGTCTACTTCCTTAGGTCCAGTCCATCCCTTCGGGGAACGAAGTACGATCATCGGCCAGCGCGGTCGTGTAGCTTTGCCTGAGGAACGAGCGTGGTCCTGGATCGAGCGGATATCAAGAATGCATTGCTCGAGGGTTGACGCCATCGCCTGGTGCATCAAAGCCGGGTCGTTGCCTTCGACGAAATAAGGTTTATACCCATATCCCAACAGCAGCGACTCCAGTTCCTCGTGCGGAATGCGCGCCAGAATGGTGGGGTTGGCTATCTTGTAGCCGTTGAGATGAAGGATGGGGAGCACGGCTCCGTCGCGAATTGGATTGAGAAATTTGTTCGAATGCCAGGACGTCGCCAAGGGTCCTGTCTCCGCTTCGCCGTCCCCGACGGCGACCGCCACGATAAGGTCAGGATTGTCGAACGCAGCGCCATACGCATGAGAGATGGAGTACCCAAGTTCGCCGCCTTCATGAATGGATCCTGGAGTCTCAGGAGTGCAGTGCGAACCGATTCCGCCGGGAAATGAAAATTGCCGGAAGAATTTCAGCAGACCTGCTTCGTCATAGCTCTTATCAGGATAAATATCGGAGTAGTGACCTTCGAGATAGCAGTTCGCTAACGTCGCGGGAGCGCCATGACCCGGGCCAGAGACATACATGACATTCAGGTCATACTTCCGGATCAAGCGATTGAGATGTACCCAGATTAACGATTGACCCGGGTCTGAGCCCCAGTGCCCCAGGAGCCGGCGCTTAAAGTGGCTGGGTTGAAGCGGCTCGCGCAACAGTGGATTTGCCCGCAGGTAAATCATGCCGGCCGATAGGTAATTACAGGCTCGCCAGTAAGCGTCGGTGGTACGAAGCTCCTCTGCCGACAGGGGCGTCAACAGCTCAGTCTTAGTTGCCATTGGGGATTACTCCTGAAATTCAAGATGAAGCGCATGAGCTGATTCAACGCTCAGTGCAACGGAGGCCGTTCCTTTGGATTATCTAGGATATGCGTGAGCGACAAATAAAAACAGAGTGCTTGCATCGG
>JASLEQ010000160.1 GCA_030151135.1 Candidatus Sulfotelmatobacter sp.
ATTCGACCTCCAGACTAGCGTCGAAAATCACTTAAGCTTAATCACCACGTTGGAGTTCACTACGGATTGGTTTCTTTCAATCGGCGAGGCTTGATCCGAGATGTCGATGATTTTGCGCAACGCTGACTCTGAATTGTTTGAAGGTCTCGCGCTTCTAATGCTGCGAGAGGGCCTGAGCGTGCGGTTCCAGGCAAGAGGTGGGAGCATGTCTCCAGCGATCCGCGATGGAGAGATCGTTGAAGTGAGTGCGGTGAAACCCTCAAAGTTGCGGAAGAACGACATCATTCTTGCCAAGACCAAGTTTGGGTTCCGGTTGCATCGGATCGTGACGATGGATTTAGCTAACGACATATTCGTCACGCGAGGAGACTGCGGGCAGGAAAACGATCCACCACTCAAAGGCGCGCAAATCCTCGGGATGGCACGGTCGAAAGAACTGCGGGTGGGATGGATGACAGTACGTGCCAGTTTCCGGAGTGGTGGCTTCCTGCGAGCTGCGGCGAGAACACAGTATCTGACCGGCAAACTCTTCCGAAAATTCACTGCGGTCCGATTCAACCCTGCGGCCAGATCGCAATAAGCCTCTCTGTACTCGCAACTGCACTTTATGGCGATGCGCGGCCATCGCCCGGGAAGCGTCAAAGTGTGGCGAATGGCACATTCGGGTCAGACTGCCGCTTGCGCCTCTGCCGGCAGAGCGGCGGTTGGCCGCAATGGCTCGGTCAGACCCCTCATCACCCTTCCGAAGCCCGCGAAGTCGAGAGATTGCGGCCCGTCCGATAAAGCCCGTTCCGGACAGGGATGAACTTCAATAATCAATCCATCCGCGCCAATGGCAACAGCCGCACGAGAGACGGCCGCAATCAAGCTCTGCTTGCCGGTGCCGTGAGAAGGATCGGCGATCACAGGCAGATGAGACAGGTCGCGCGCCAGAGCAATCGCCGCGAGGTCCATGGTATTGCGCATCTCAGTCTCGAAAGTCTTAATCCCGCGTTCGCACAAGACGACGTCGCGATTGCCGCCGGCGAGAAGATATTCTGCAGCCAGCAGCCATTCTTTGACGGTCGCTGAAGGCCCGCGCTTCAAAAGAATCGGTTTCTGGACGGTTGCCAGTCTTCTCAGCAGGGCGAAATTCTGCATGTTGCGGGCGCCAACCTGCAACATATCCGCGTACTCACAGATGAGATCGATGTCTTCAGTACTCATCACTTCGGTGACGATGGGAAGGCCCGTTTCTTGTTTCGCCTCCTGCAGGATTTTGAGGGCCTCGATTCCGAGTCCCTGGAAATCGTAAGGCGAAGTGCGAGGCTTATAGGCTCCGCCGCGCAACATGGAAGCACCTGCGCGCTTCACCGCCCGAGCGGTGTCGAGTAGTTGTTCGCGCGATTCCACCGAGCAAGGGCCGGCAATAACGACCACTTCGGGCCCACCGATCGCCACTCCATCGATCCTAACGACGGAACGCTCGGGCCGGACTTGCCGGCTGACCAGCTTGAATGGTTGCGCGATAGGCACCACATTGTCGACACCGGGAGCCACCTGAAGAGCCTCAATCTCATGGCGTCGTCCAGCTCCAACAGCGGCGACGATGGTGCGCTCGGTGCCGCGCGTGACATGTGGCTGATAGCCGGCTTCGCGGATTCGCTCGATCACGTGATTGATCTCCTGCTCCGTTGCCTTCTCTGACATGTTGACGATCATGGGAATAGTCTCCTGTGGGTAGCGTCCAAAAAACTGAAGCCGCGATCGTTGATCGCGGCTTGCGTTGAAGCTTGGATATCTAAGTGTCTATTCTGCCGACCTCGTTCCAAGCTGCTCCGCAGCCGCTACCGAAGTAAATCGGTAGTACCAGCGAAAGGTAAAGCTTGGTGCAAATCGTGTCATAAGTATCAATATACGAGGCGAATTCAGAATCGAATTACTGCAGTGAGCTGGCTACGCTGGAAAACGCGTTATTGGCATTGGATCCAATCAACCGCACTGTTCCCACTACCAGGACAAGAATCACAGCCAGCATCACCGCATACTCGGCGATATCTTGCCCCGATTCCTCGGACCAAAGCCTGCGAATCAGTTTGGACATTTGCTCTCCTCCAAGACCACCGCCAGTTCCGTTGTGAGTGAGTAGAACCGGCCTGGGAACTCAGTGCAGACATGATGCACGCTGCCCACGGACCTTGTCAAATGGCGCTTTCGCGTTTGTTGAAGAAGTATATTACGGTGCGGCAGCCGCTGACGACGGGCTTTGCGCAACATTCGAGTTTACGGGCGAGGACTGCGGAAGCAGGTCCTGTGCAGAATGCTGCGCAATCTGCAGTACTCGATTTGGGAGCACACCCAGGTAAAGAGTAGCGAGCATACTCAGCGTCAGTGCTAAACCCAGCCCGAAGGGAATCGGAGTGACGGGAACCTCCCGGCGTGACTCACGCATATACATGGCCACGATAATCCGGAGGTAGTAGTAAGCCCCAATCGCGCTGTTGGCTACGCCGATCAACGTCAGCCAGATGAGATTTGCGCGTAGGGCCGCGCTGAAGACGTAAAACTTGGCAAAAAATCCGCCAGTAATGGGAATTCCGATCAGCGATAGCAGGAAGAAAGTGAGCGATGCCGCCAGCAGCGGGGAAGACCGGCCCAGACCTTCATAGTCTTCGAGCGTGACGTATTGCTCGCCGGCGTTGCCGAAGTGACTTACAACGGCGAATGCCCCAACGTTCATCGCTGCGTAGGATGCGGTATAGAACATGGCGGCAGAGATCCCCGTTGCGGAACTCTCTGGACTAGTCATGGCAAAGGCGACCAGGCAGTAGCCGGCGTGCGCAATGGACGAATACGCGAGCAGACGTTTCACGTTCGATTGCACCAATGCGCCAACGTTACCCAGGGTCATCGAGAGCGCTGCGGCGACCCAAAGGAACCAGAAGCGTCCGGGAGCATTAATCGCGAAAACAACGCGGAGAAGGACAGCAAACGCCGCAGCCTTGGGCGCGGTTGACATGAATCCGACAACCGGCGCCGGAGCACCTTCATACACGTCAGGCGTCCAGATATGAAACGGCGCGGCAGCCACCTTGAACCCCAAACCGACAAACATCAGCGCCATCGCGGTAAAAATCAATACTTGGGTTGGCGAGGATGCAATGCGCTGGCTGATGATATCGATGTTCGTCGATCCAGTAGCCCCAAACATCAAGGCGACGCCATACAGGAAGAATGCGGTCGCGAAAGAGCCCAGCAGAAAATACTTGAGCGATGACTCGCTGCTCGACGCTTCGTTACGACGAAAACCGGCAAGGATATAGGTAGAAATCGAAGAGATTTCAAGGCCGATGAAAATGAGAACAAGCTCTACGGCCGAAGACATCAGCGACATGCCGACGGTGCCGAAAAGGATGAGCGCATAGTATTCTCCGGCACGAATACGCTGCACAGCCATGTACTCGAACGAGCTCAGAATCACGACGGCCGCGACGGCGATCACCAGAACGTTGAAGAAGACGCTGAAACTATCAATGCGAATCGTGTTCGAAAAAGCCAAGCCTGGAGACTGCGCCATGTACCAGGTCGAAATCAGCGCAACGACAGCGCCGATAAAAGCGATAGCGCCCAGAGTTTTCTGGCTTTTCTCCTCATCCACGACTGGATCGAGAACCATAACGACAATCCCGAAAATCGAGAGAACCAGTTCGGGCAAAATGCGGACGTAATCCTGCGTCTGAGGAATTGCCTGCAGCAGTAGGGCAGGAAGCATCATTGGATCACCGCCTTACTGATGAACTGCGCGAAGGGCATCAAGACATCATGGACGGCGGGATCTATGGCGGCGAGCCAGAGAATCGGTGCCACGCCCATCACCAGCGCTGCCACGGCACAGGGCCACACGGCTGCCTTTTCGAACCCAAGCATGTCCGCAAGTCCGTTATTCACCGGATGCGTTACCTTGCCGTAGAAGACGCGCTGGAACATCCAGAGCAGATAACAGGCACTCCAGATCACGCCTGTAGCACCCAGAATTCCGTAAATTGGTTTGGCCTGAAACGCGCCGTTCAGGACCAGGAACTCGCCCACGAATCCGTTCAGCAATGGCAAGCCCACTGAAGCGAGAACGATGAACAGATAGGACGCTGCGTAGACCGGCATCGGCGATGCGAGTCCACCAAATTCGGAGATCTCGTAGGTATGCCGCCGCTCATGCAGGATTCCGGCGAGCATAAACAGTCCGCCCGTCGATATGCCGTGCGCCAGCATAACGAACATTGCGCCATTCAGTCCTGACTGCGTAAAGCTGAAGATACCGAGGACGACGAAGCCCAGGTGGCTGACCGAGGAATACGCGATCAGCTTCTTCATGTTAGGTTGAACCATCGCGACCAGCGCGCCGTAGATGATGCCGATCAGGGCCAGGGTCATGATCCACGGAGCGTTATGGCGTGCCTGTTCGGGGAACAATCCGAGATTGAAGCGGAGCATTCCATAGGTGCCCATCTTCAGCAGCACGCCCGCTAGCAGGACCGATCCGGCCGTTGGAGCTTCGACGTGCGCGTCAGGCAGCCATGTGTGAAATGGGAACAGCGGAACTTTTACCGCGAAGGCCAGAAAAAATCCGAGGAACAGCCATTGGGCAGCGGCAGGAAAGTTCGGAATCGCTCCCTTCGCGATCTGATCGCGGATGATGACAAAGTCAAAGCTTCCCGTCTGGGTGTAGAGCCATATAATCGCGGCCAGCATGAACACCGAGGCGATCATCGTGTACATGAAGAATTTCACCGCCGCATAGACCTTCCGATCGTGTCCGAAGACGCCAATGAGCAGGGCCATGGGTATGAGCGTCGCTTCCCAGAAGAAGTAGAAGAGGAAAAGATCGAGCGAGGTAAAAACGCCAATCAGGGCCGTCTCAAGGATCAGCAAAAGTATAAAAAACTCTTTCACTCGATCGTGAATAGACTTCCATGAAATCAACACACAGAGCGGCGTGAGGAATGTTGTGAGAAGCACGAGCCACATCGAGATCCCGTCGATGGCCATGTGGTAGTGGATGTTC
>JASLEQ010000222.1 GCA_030151135.1 Candidatus Sulfotelmatobacter sp.
GCTTACTACTTTGCCCGAAAGGTCCAGCAGGATATCCACGTGCCCATCGGTCTGGTGATCGATGCATTGGGAGGCACGCCCGCCGAAGCCTGGACCAGCATCGAGGCTCTTCGTCCGCTAAGAGACTTTGATGTCCCCATCGCGGAACTCGCCAAGCTCTCCGCCTCGGGCGCTCCCGAATACGGCAACTATGTCATGCACTGGTATGACGAATACGACGTCGGCCTCAAAGGAAACTGGTCCGCTTCGGATTTCGACGATTCCAACTGGAAGACGGTCGAGATCCCCGGGGGCTTCGCAGAATTAGGCGTACCCGACACGCCCGCTGTCGCCTGGTTCCGCAGAGAGATCACATTGCCCGATCCCATTCCGGCAGGACGCGCTCAATTATTTCTTGGTTCCGTCGAGCGCATGGACTCCGCCTTCATCAATGGCACTTGGGTTGGAGCGAGTGCGTGGGTGGAGAATCCCCGCGTCTACTTCATTCCCGATGGCGTACTCAAGCCCGGAAAAAATGTGGTCGCGATCCGGGTTTTGAAGACGAGGCCACAAGGCGGATTCCTCGGTAAACCTGAAGAATTGCGTCTTGTGCTGGGCGACAAGAACAGCATTCCGCTCGCGGGTGCGTGGAAAGGCAAATTGAGCGTGGATGCGCGGCCACCACACTCGTTACCAATCGGCTATGAGAATTGGCCGGTGATGCCTTCGGTGCTCTATCAAGGAATGCTCGCGCCAATTGCCCCGCTCTCGATCACCGGAGCGCTTTGGTATCAAGGCGAGCAGAACTCCGATCGCGGATTTCAGTACCGCAAAATCCTTCCTGCCATGATCGCCGACTGGCGAAGGCTGTTCGATCAGGGTGACTTCCCTTTTTATATCGTCAGTTTGCCCGCGTTTAAGCATCGCAGCGAGACGCCTACCGATGACGCCTGGGCGGAAACACGCGAGTCCCAAGCGCTCGCGGCTGCCAGTGTTCCGAATTCGTGCCTGGCGGTCACTATCGATACCGGCGATCCGGATAACATCCATCCCAAGGACAAGCGTCCCGTTGGGGAGCGCCTCGCGTTGTGCGCCCTGGCGAAACATTACCGCAAGAAGGTCGTGTACTCAGGACCAACGCTTTCGAAGATCGAACGGCGATCCGGATCAATCAAACTGCACTTCGCACACACCGATGGCGGCCTGGTTGTGAAGGGACCGAAGCTCGAGGAGTTCGCCATAGCTGGTGAAGACCACATATGGCATTGGGCTGATGCGCGAGTCGAGGGCACTACCGTCGTCGTCTCATCCCCTGCGGTTCCGAATCCCCAGCAAGTGCGCTATGCCTGGCAATCGAATCCGGCCGCAACGCTCTTCAATGGCGCAGGGCTTCCGGCCGCACCCTTTCGAACGGATTCATGGCCAGGTGTGACGGACAGTGCGAGGCCATACTAATTCGACTTGAGGTAAGAGAGCTGGCTGCCCCTAACAGCATCTGCCGGATTCTAATTACGGGTTCACGATTACTTTGCCGAACATCTGGCTTCTCTCCAGATATTCGTGTGCAGCGCGAATTTCACTGAGCGGGAATGTTCGGTCGACCACCGGCTTTAAACGCCCCGCGAACACGTGCGCCATCACCTCGTAGAGTTCGCCCATGGTTCCCATGTACGAGCCAAGCAGGCGTAGCTGGCGCGCAAACAGATGCCGCAAGTCGATTCCAACTGTCGGACCGGTCGTGGCCCCGCAGGTGACGAGCGTGCCCGCCGTCTTCAGCGACTTAAGGCTTTCGTCCCAGGTCGCGGCACCAACGTGTTCGAAGACGATGTCGACCCCTTCCTTGTTGGTGATCTTCCGGACCTCATCTGAGATCTTCTGCTTGTAATGATCGATACCGAAGTCAGCGCCGAGCGCCGTCGCTTTCGCCAGCTTTTCTTCGTTGCCTGCCGTTGTGATGACGCGGCAGTGAAACAGTTTCGCGATTTGAATCGCGGCAATTCCCACCCCGGAGCTGCCGCCGAGAACCAGTACGGTCTGTCCCTGGCGAATTCCCGCAAGTCCGACAAGCATGTGCCATGCCGTCACGAAAACCAGAGGCACGCTGGCTGCCTGATTGAAATCGAGCGAGTCTGGAATTGGAATGATGTTCGCCGCCCCGGCTGCGAACAGTTCGCAATCCCCGCCGTCGACTGCGTTGCCTAACACCGTGAACTCACGGCATTGATTCTGCAATCCGGCTAGGCATTTCGCGCAATGCCCGCAAAAGTGCATAGGAGCAACCATCACCCGCTGTCCCGTTTTGAAGCCAATGACATATTCCCCGATCTCCACGATCTCTGCCGCCATATCGCTACCCGGAATGTGCGGTAACTTGACGCCGGGAAGCCCCTTTCGCACCCACACGTCGAGATGATTCAACGAGCAGGCCTTCACGCGAACCAGCACCTGATCTTTGCGCGGCTTCGGATCCGGGACATCTTCATAGATAAGAACTTCGGGACCACCGAACTGATGAATCCGAACGGCTTTCATCTGGCATGCTCCTTGCAAATTGACGCTAACACATCATTCACCGCGATGAGCACAAACGTCGCTCCGGGTTTGACTGGCCCTTGTTAACGGATTGATAATCAGATTGGTTTCCTCATGGATATCTACGAGCACATCGTCGAACTTCGTCGGCAAGGGCGCCGTGGAGCTGTGGCTACCATTGTCAACGTGAGGGGTTCGATTCCTTCCTTCCAGACGGCCAAGATGCTGGTTCGTGACGATGGCTCGATTGTAGGCACCATCGGCGGCGGCTGCGTGGAGGCTGATGTCTGGCAGGCCGCGCGCAAAGTCATGGAGTCGGAGAAGCCGCAAACCCTAAAGTTTGACTTGAACCAGGATCCCAAATACGACACCGGTTTGGTTTGTGGAGGCACTCTCGAGGTCTTCGTCGAGCCGATCTTACCTCCAGCCCTGCTTTATCTTTTCGGTGCAGGTCACGTAGCTGTAAACGTTTGTCGGTCCGCTGGGCTGGCCGGCTTCGACGTCACCGTCGTAGATGATCGCTCCTCGTATGCTACGAAAGAAAGATTTCCCTCCGCACTGGAAGTTCATGCTCTCGACTTCGACGAAGCGATGAAGAAGTTCGATCCCAGTGAGTCTTCTTATATCGTCATCGTCACGCGGGGGCACCGGGATGACATGCGCATCCTACGCTGGGCGGTCCAAACCAGAGCGCAGTACATCGGCATGATCGGTTCCAGGCGCAAGGTGATCGAAATCTTCAAGGCATTCCAGGCGGAGGGCATTCCGGCACACCTGTTTGATCGAGTGCATGCCCCGATCGGTTTGGACATCGGCGCCGTCACTCCGGAAGAGATTGGCATCGCCATCACCGCAGAATTGATTGCCATTCGACGACATGCAACAGCGGTGCTACCCCACATGAGTTGGTTTAAAGATGTGCGGGACTCCACCGCGTCCGGGCGCGATGAATTCGAGAACCCGGTTCCCTCTGATCACTGACTTCCTTCAGGTTTTCTGCTATCTTCCGCAACATGTCACGCGCGGCCAGTTTTGGAGGAGTCATCCTGGCGGCGGGAGAGTCCTCGCGCATGGGCCGCGATAAGGCACTCCTTCCCTGGCCTCCGATCGTCAACCCCACAGCTTCAACCGCTACCTTCCTCTCCGCAGCAATCCGGGCGATGGCACCCCTGACCGATTTCGTGATCGTTGTGGCTGGACGCAACGAGCCCGCTCTATCACCCATTGCATACATCAACGGAGCGTCCGTCGTTGTGAATCCAGATCCCGGCCGCGGTCAGTTCAGTTCATTGCAGGTCGGCTTACAGGAGGTGCTGAACCGCGGGAGGGACGCTGCTCTTGTCACGTTGGTCGATCGTCCGCCGGCGCGCGCGACAACCGTCCAGACTCTCCGCCTGGCCTTTGACTCTGCGCCCTACGATACCTGGGCGGTCGTTCCGGAGTTCTCCGGCAAGCACGGACATCCTTACATCGCGGGGCGTGAGATCATCGAAAAGTTTTTGCAAGCGCCCGCGACCGGCATTGCCCGGGACATCGAGCATCGCTACCAGGATCACATCCACTATCTTCCCGTCGATGACCCTCTCGTGTCGTTGAATATCAATACACCGGAAGACTACGCGGCTTTGCTGGCCCAGTCGCGCTAGCGTGCGCTTCCAAGCAAACGATTGCGCCTAATTTCGTTGCGCACTCTTGCCCTCCCAAGTTATTTTCGAAGTGCATGACTAATGCCAGCACCGAGACCATTCATCCGGCGGGTCAGAAGTTTATTGAATCCGTTCTCCACCTGAATCCAAGAGTCGCGGCCTTCGATTGCGATGGCACCCTTTGGTCCGGCGATGCCGGGGAAACATTTTTTGCCTGGGAGATCAGGCACGGCGTCGTTTCCGCTGAAGTGGCCAGCGCAATGCTCGTCCGCTACGCCGAATACAAGGCGGGCAAAGTCAGCGAAGAGGACATGTGCGGCGAGATGGTGACGATGCACCAGGGCATCACCGAAGACAAAATGATGGACGCCGCCACGGAGTTCATGCGTACGTCGTTCCCCGGTCACGTTTTCGAGGAAATGAAAGAACTGGTGCATCAACTGCACCGGGGTGGATGCGAAGTGTGGGCCGTGTCGTCATCGAATGAATGGGTCATCCGGGTCGGGATGAAACTCTTCGGAATCGAGGCCGATCGCATTCTAGCCGCGAAAGTAGTGGTGCGCAACGGTGTCATTACTGATCGGCTCGTCCGCGTTCCCTCCGGCCCCGGTAAAACCAAAGCCTTGGAGGAAGTCGTCAAAAAGCGCATTGATGCCGCATTTGGCAATTCCAAATGGGATACGGAAATGCTCGCACATGCCAAACATGGATTTGCGGTGAATCCCAATCCCGACCTCGAAGTCGCCGCCCAAGCACGAGGATGGACAATCTATTTCCCCGACGGGACCAGCCCCGGATAGTCCGCGACTCGCTTAGAATTCACTTCATGTATTCCGCCCAGCTTCTCGATCACTTTCAGCACCCGCGGAATGCAGGTGATGTGCCGGACGCTGACGCGATCGCCGAAATCGAAAATCCTGTCTGCGGCGACGTGATCCGCATGAGCCTCAAAATTCGAGAGGGCCGGATCGTCGAGATCCGCTTTAAGGCCAAGGGGTGCGTGCCCGCTTTGGCCTGTGGCTCGGCCCTTACAGAGTTGAGTTTTAGTAAGACGCCGGCGGACGCATGCAAGATCACGCCAAAAGAATTATCGGAGGCCGTTGGCGGACTGCCACCGGCCTCCAATCACGCCGCTGAGTTAGCCATCGATGTTCTGCAGGCCGCACTCAAGAAGCTTTAGTTCCCTTTTATTCACGGCAGTTTATTCAAGTAGCAAGGCCCACTTACATTCTGTGCAGGCGGGTTCGGCGGCGTCAGCCACGGCGGATTGTTGAAATCAAAAAATTGCGTCATGTCAGGCTGAATCTTGTCTCGCCGGTTCAGGGGGGCCAGACCAAATCTGGTCTCGATGAACTTCAAGATCGACGTGTGATCTGAAACCGTATGGTCGACATAATGCTCCTTCGCGTACGGCGAAACGACTATCATCGGAACGCGATATCCCGTGTACGTAAAATTGCAATTCGGCCCCACGACACCACCAGTGCAAATGTCTTTGGGCAGAAGATCTTTGGGCGCAATGTTGTCCGGACTGACTGTCGTCTGTGCAGCAACATGGTCGTAGAAACCTCCGGCCTCATCGTAGGTCAGGATGAAAGCCGAGTCTTTCCATGACACGCTCGTCATAAGCGCATTAATCAGAGATTCCACGTACTGCGCGCCGAGCTGGATATTGATCGGGTATTGATCGGAATCCGAGCCATGCTCGTCCAGGCCCGCCGGTGACGCCGGTTCGATCAACGCAACCTGCGGCAACGTTCCATTCTCCACATCGGTGAAGTATTGTGAGATCGGGACCAGGTTGTTGGGATAGTTTGTCGGAATCGTATGTCCCCATTGAAAGTTTTGTATGTACGTGTAAACGAGCAGGCATTGCGCGGTCGGATTCGACTCGCAAGTGGTATTCGCGGGATTTACGTAAATCTTCCAGGTGATGCCCGCATTCTGGAGCGCCTCGAAAATCGGCGTCGCAGTCAGCAGGTTCTGGTCTCGGTTGTCGGTCCCAATCGGATAGACATACCCTTGCGAAGTTGCTGCAAGAAGATAGTCGCGATTGGAAGATGTCCGCGTCATGATCGGGTTGAACCAGCGGTCTGATGTGGAGAAATTCGAGGCCATGAAATAGTAAAAATTCAGGTCCGTGCCGTTGTAGTAGCCCATGATGCGATCGCCATTTACATCATGAAACGGCGGCTTGTTGTTTCGGGCATCATGGCCCGCAGTATAGACATACCCGTCCAATGTTGGAGTCGTGGAGACCGGATCGGAGTAGTTCCAATCGACGTGTCCCTCATTCCACGACGGGCTGGGATTCTCAACGCACTGGGTTTTCAGATGGTAGGTCGGAATTTTCGGGCTGCTGGAGTCAATGATGCAATCATTGGGCGGGGGATACGCCGGGTCGCACCCAGGATTGGTCGGCGGAGGCCCGTAGAGTGGCGGCTGCCCTGACGTCGGATTGAACTGCGGCAGACCATCGAAGGATTCGTCGGAGTAGCCGTTCTGCCGCCAATACTGGCGAAGCGATCCGAAATAATGATCCAGCCCGCGGTTCTCCTGGGCCATGAAAATGATGTGGTTGAGCACCTGTATCCCTTGCGGTGCGGAATTCGTCGACGTAGCTTGCGCGGATGCGATTGCCGGTGACACAGCAAGACACAGCAAGAGCTGGGCGGAAAGTGAATTCTTTTTCATAGGGGTCAAGAACTCCTGACGGCCAATTGTTCTTGAATGCGCGCGCTTCGATTCAAATTAGTCCCCAGGGGTTGGCGGCAGTTTTAAGCCCCACGGCTGGAAATGCCCCGGACGTCCCGTAAGATGGAGTTCATGCTCCGCCACGCCTGCCGCCGGATTGCCTGCCTTCAACCTAGCGCCACGGTGATCCTCGACGCTATCGGTGAGCTCGATCGGGTAGTGGCCTGTACCCGTTATTGTGCCGACGTCGTCCCGCTCGTCGCCGGCGGCACACGAGCAATCCTGTCGGATTCGTGGACCGCCGACGCCGCACAGATCCTGGCCGCCAAGCCAGATTTGGTCATCGCCGCCGTACCGTACCAGGAGAAGGCCATCGCCGAGATTCTGAAGGCCGGAGCTAGGTTTCTGGGTCTGGCTCCGAAAACGCTGGCAGATATCTATACCGACATTGCCACGATTGCCGGAGTCGTCGGGGCAATAGAGAAGGGTGAAAAGCTCATCAGCAACATGTGCCAAGGCATTGACAACGTTCGCTCACGTACCCCCGAGCGCCCTAGGCCGCGGGTATTCTGCGAAGAATGGGGAAAGCCCATCATCGCGTCGCAGCCCTGGGTTGCAGAATTGGTGGAGGTGGCCGGAGGCGAGTTTATCGGCACACCCGGCAAGCAGATCTCGGCGGATGAAGTTCGCCGCACCGATCCTGAGGTCATCATTGCAGCGTGGTGTGGCGCCGGAAATCGCGTTCCACTGGAAAAGATTATTGCCGATCGAGACTGGAAAAATACATCGGCGGCAAGATCGAATCTGGTTTTCTGCATCCGCGACGAATACCTGAACACGCCCGCGCCCACGCTCTTGAACGGACTTTCTGCGCTGGCTTGGGCAATTCATCCGGAAACGTTTCCCCGCGTTGAAGGAGTCCGCGAGATTACTGAGGTTGCTCAAGAGATTGCAGGAAATTCCTGTCCCTGAGTTACCATTCTTGCATGCCTACTTCCGTGACAAGACTTGAAGAGCTGCGTCAGGATGTGAGCCAGCTCGCTGATCAAACCTCCTCAGCGCAGGAACTGATGCAGGCTATGGTGAAGCTTCTTCATGACCGTGTGCTGAAGTACAACTGGGTGGGATTCTACATGTTGGAGCCGGGTGCGAATCCGCCCATGCTCGTACTCGGTGCATTTGAGGGAGCCATGACGCCACATACGCGAATCCCCTTGAATCAAGGTATCTGCGGTGCTGCGGCATCAAGCGGACAAACCGTAGTTGTCGACGATGTGAATAAAGACCCTCGGTATCTGGCCTGCTCGCTGGAAACGAAATCCGAAATTGTCGTTCCCGTCTTCGTCCGAGGCCGGGTCGTTGGAGAACTCGACATCGACAGTCATTTCCCCTCCGCCTTTACCACAGAACATCAGGAATTCGTGAAGCTCTGCGCTCAACTGGTCGGCAGCAAGCTGGAACAGGCTTCGGCATGAACGCGAGAAACGCGGAGACTGCTCCGTGAAGCGAGTCGTCGCGGCTCTTATTGTCGAGAAAGGAAAGCTCCTCGTCTGCCAGCGCACACGCCACCAGACCATGCCGCTGAAGTGGGAGTTCCCCGGAGGCAAGATCGAAGAAGGAGAGCAGCCTCGAGATGCTTTACGCCGTGAGCTTGATGAAGAGCTCGGCATCGCTGCCACGGTCGGAGATGAAGTGGCGCGAATTCAGCACGAATACCCCAATGGCGCGATGGTCGAGCTGCGGTTCTTCGTCGTGCGCGAATTTCGCGGAGAACTCGAAAACCGCATCTTCAAGCAGATTCAGTGGGCCGAACCCAAGGACCTGCCAAAATTCGATTTCCTCGAGGCCGACCTGACCCTGGTCGAAGATCTCGCCGCCGGAAAATTGCTCTAGCCAGATCGCAACGTCCAAAACCAGGCCGCCGTCAGAACGATCATGACCACGGTGGTTGCCCACGCCACCACGTTGAACAGATGACTGTTCACGTACTCCCCCATCAGCTCTTTCTTGTTGATTAACAGAAGCATGAAAATCAGTACGAACGGCAAGACCACGCCGTTTACGACCTGGGACATGACCGCAATTTTGACCAGCGGTAGACCGGGAATCAGTACCACCGCTCCGCCCGCCGCGATCAAAATGGTGTATAGCCAGTAAAAGGCCGGCGCTTCACTGAATTTCATCCCTACGCCGGACTCGAATCCCAGACCTTCGCAGACCGTGTAAGCCGTCGAGAGCGGCAGGATCGACGCCGCAAATAACGACGCATTGAACAATCCGACCGCGAACAGGATATATGCGTACTGCCCTGCCAGCGGCTTCAGCGCGGCTGCGGCATCGGCTGCATAACGAATGTCCCGGAAACCGTGAAGCCAAAGCGTCGCCGCGCACGCAACGATGATGAACCACGCCACTATATCGGTGAAGATACATCCGGTGACCACATCCAGCATCGACGCCTTGTACTGCCGGCGGGTCACGCCTTTCTCAACGATCGAAGCCTGCAGGTAGAACTGCATCCATGGAGCAATCGTCGTCCCCACGACTCCGATCGCCATATACAGGTACGACTGGTCGCGGAAGGCAGCGAGCTTCGGCGGAATGAATGTCGCCTTGGTGGCTTCGATCCAGGCAGGTTTTGCCAGCACCCCAGCAAAAATGTACGTGATGTAAAAGAACGATGCCGCCAGGAAAACTTTCTCAACGCTCTTATATTGCCCTTTCACAACGATGAGCCATACGACGACGCCGCAAATGGGAACCGTATAAACACGGGGCAATCCAAAGAGCTCTAGACTTGTTGCAATTCCGATGAATTCGGTGACTACGTTGCCGAAATTCACGATGAGAATGCCAAGCACCATCAGGAAGGTGATACGCAGGCCGAATTCTTCGCGAATCAGGTCACTCAGCCCTTTGCCCGTGACCGCGCCCATTCGGGCGGACATCTCCTGTACAACAATCAGGGCTAAGGTGATCGGAATCAGCGTCCACAGCAGAAGATGCCCGAATTGCGCGCCCGCTTGCGAATAGACGAGGATGCCACCGGCATCATTGTCGACGTTCGCGGTGATGAATCCCGGCCCTACAACCGCAAAGAACAGCAGGATCCGGGTCTTCCAGCGTCTCAGAAACTTCATGCGCGCATTTCACAGACATAAAGGTGCAGCAAATTGGAGGCAAACGACGGGACAGAATAAATGGAGTGAGCGAATCAGGACAAACGAAAAGTGCTGAAGCCGTTAACAAAAGTAAGTATCGAGCGAATTTTCCAGCCCATCACAATCTCGCCCGTAACATGCTGATGACGTCATCCGAGGTGATGACGCCGGTCAACTTGTTATGTTCGTCGACTACCGGCAAGGTCTGCAGGTTGTATTTGTCGAACAATTCCGCCACTTCCCGGTCATCGACTCCCTCGTGAGCGGAAACCAGCGGCTCCTGCACCAGCGAGAGCATTGGGCAGGAGGTATCCGCCAGAACGATCCGAGCCAGGGGAACCGCGCCCACCAGCGTGCCCTTCGAATTCACAAGGTAAATCGTGCTCACCGCTTCAACACCGCCCTCGAACTCACGTAATGAGTCGATGGCGTTTTGGACCGTTGCGCTGACCGGCAACGCCAGGAACTCGGTCGTCATGCGTCCGGCAGCAGTTTCTTCCTGGTGCTCCAGCAGTTCGACCACTTCCTGCTGAGCTTCCGGTTCCATCTGCACCAGGATTTGCTCGGTCCGCTCCTCTGGTAAGTCGGCCAATAAATCCGCCGCTGCGTCCGGATCCATTTCCTCGACAATATCCGCTGCACGCCCGTAGTCGAGAGACTCCACGATCGACTTCTGTACCCTTGGCTCGACCTCTTCCAGGGCTTCGGCGGCCGTCTCCTCATCCAGTGTCTGGAACACTGCTTGACGCTCGTCCGGAGCCAGGTTCTCCACGATGTCCGCGATGTCCGCCGGGTGTAGCTTTGCCAATCCATCATGAGAAATTTTCAGTTTTACGCGCCGCGCCGGATCCGTCTCGATGAGATCGACAAACTTCCACGGGATACTGCGCGGCGGAATCTTACCGAGTAGCAAGTGAATCGCGTTTTTCGGCGCAACTCCGCGCAGCAACCGCCGAACCGCGCCTCTGGCTCCCACATCAACGGAATGGACGCGGAGCAACGGAAGCGCGCGGCTCAAGTCTTTTGGGGTTTCGAATTCAAGATCGACATCGTTGACCCTCACAACCTTCCGGCCGTTCACGTCGATCACCTGCTGGTCAAGAAGGTCCCGTTCCAGAAGAAACAGGCCTTCCGTCCCATTCACCGCAGGCCACTGCTCCGCGGGCGTCGAAGTCCGGATGCCGCCTTCGATCGCGGAGACTGAATCGTAAGTAACGACACGCCTTCCCGATTTCGTTTTGACGATCAGCGAGGAAATGCGGGAGCGATCCTCTTGCGGAGCAATCGTCACCTCGCGCACCCGTCCTGCCGCGCCAGACGGGTCATACACCGTGGCGCCTAACAGTTCGCTTAAAGCCAGCATCGTCATCGTCGACGAGAG
>JASLEQ010000224.1 GCA_030151135.1 Candidatus Sulfotelmatobacter sp.
CCGCGCGTGAATTCACCTTTCGTTTCGACATCCACCCGCATGTCTTTCAGCGTCACCAGCGCCGGATCGATAGCAGTAGCAACCGCAAGCGGGTCATACATCGCGGCTCCGGAGTATCCGCTCTTCTCCGAACGCGTGATATAGAAATCGGCAAGCTTGGCTACGAAGTCGCTTTGGGGACCGTGCTGTGCGGTTAACTCATTCAAGTTTGAGCGAGTCATCAGCGTTCGTTCGCCGACATCGGATCCGATCATGGTGACCATCCAGCCCGCTTTGAAAACGATGGAAGCCGCTTCCGGATCGTTATAAATGTTCGCCTCGGCAGCACCGTTCACGTTTCCGCCGGTGATGGAACCTCCCATGATCACGATGTTTTTTACCAGCGCAGCGATGGACGGATCTTTCGAGACCGCGAGCGCGATGTTGGTGAGCGGTCCGACGGGAACGAGAGTGATCTCGTGGGGATATTTATGAAGCAACTCAATGATGAGGTCCGGGCCGAAATGCGCGTCCGGCTTGCACTTGGGGGCGGGCAATTCGACCCCGGCGAGACCATTCGGGCCGTGCCAGTATTGCGCAGTGACCAGTTTCTGATTCAGAGGGTGCTGCGCGCCGCCAGCCACGATTACGTCGCAGCGTCCGGCGAGGGAAACAATCTTCAGCGCATTTTCCAATCCCTGCCTGGCTTCCACGTTGCCCGGAACCACCGTCAGCGCTTCAACTTTCAGTTCGGGCGAGTTCAAGGCCAACAGAATCGCGAACGCATCATCCACACCGGGATCGGTATCAATGATTACCCGTTGCGGTGACTGAGCCAGCGTCGAGGAAACCAGACAGAGCAGACTGATCGCTAAAAAGAGCTTTCGATTCAAGGGAAAACCTCAGAGCGGAAATTTCACAGCAGCATACCTGCAATTGAAGCGGACATCAGATTGGCCATCGTCCCAGCGAGCATGGCGCGCACCCCGAGTCGCGCCAGTTCTCCGCGTTTATTGGGAGCCAGTGCGCCGATGCCGCCGATCTGAATTCCGATCGAACTCAGATTCGCAAAACCGCAGAGCGCGAAGGTTGCGATGGTGAACGATCGCGGATCAAGGTTCGCCCTTTGCGGCCCCAGCATGGAGAACGCCACCAGTTCGTTGAGAACCATGCGAGTGCCGAGCAGGTTGCCGATCGCCGGGCAATCGCGCCACGGGATTCCAATGATCCACGCGACGGGCGAGAGCAGCAAACCGAGAGGGCCTTCGATGCTCGACGGAAACCAGCTGATGTGATTATGGATGCCACCCATCAAGCCATCGAGCAGCGCGATCAGCGAGATAAACGCGATCAGCATGGCGCCGATGTTGAGTGCCATGTGCAATCCATCGCCGGTGCCGCGGGCAATTGCGCCGAGCAGGTTTTCTTCTTTTTCTCTGGCCTCCTCTTTTTCCGGCATCACGACCGTACCCGCGGTACGCGGTTGTTCGGTTTCGGGGACCAGCATTTTCGAAACAAGAATGGTGCCGGGCGCGGTCATGATGACAGCGCTGAGGACATGCCGGGGCTCGGCGCCGAACGCGAAGTAAGCCGCCATGATCGATCCGGAAACGTGCGCCATGCCGCTGGTCATCACGGTCATCAGTTCCGAGCGAGTGAGGTCCGGCAGGAACGGGCGGATCGTGACCGGCGCTTCCGTTTGTCCCATGAAGATGCTGGCGGCCACGTTGAGCGACTCCGCGCCGCTCGCGCCCATGATCCGAGTCATTGCCCAGGCGGCGATGCGGATTACGATCTGCATAATGCCCACATGATAAAGAATGGCGAACAAGGCGCAGATGAAAATGACAACGGGGAGAACCTGAAACGCGAAAATGAATCCGACGTTGGAGTTTTGTTTTCCCAGTTCACCAAAAATGAATTGCGAGCCAGCAAAGGAATAGTGCAGCACGCGATTAGCCGCGTCGCCGATCACCTGAAATACGTGCCGGCCCACCTCGACACGCAACACAAAAATCGCAAACGCAATCTGCAGACCCAATCCCCAGGCGACGGTTTTGACACGAATGGCGCGACGGTTGGTCGAGAACAGGTACGCGAGGGTCAACATGGACAGCAGTCCGAGAATTCCGGTGAATCGTCCCATCAATTCTTCTCCGGTTTTCCGATGATGCGATGCACAAGCGGCCGACTCGTATTCGGGCGGGCATCGCGGATCTCACAGCCCGAGGCGATTAACTGTTGCGCTCTCTCCGCTCGCTTTGGATCGTTGCAATAGATCGTGGCCAGCGATTCACCCGCCGAGACCGGATCGCCAACTTTCTTGTGCAGAATGATTCCCACTGCCGGATCGACGGAGTCTTCCTTGCGCTCACGTCCTCCGCCCAGGATGACGCAGGCAGTGCCCATCTGCTCGCATTGCATGGCAGTAAGGAATCCAGAACTCGGGCACGGCGCTTCGACGCTGTGCCTGGCCTGTGGCAGCCTGCCCGGGTCGTCGAGCACGCGCGGGTCGCCGCCCTGAAGTTCGATCATTTGGCGGAATCGCTCCAAAGCTTTGCCCGAAGAGATCAACTGCGCACTGCGCGTCTTCCCTTCTTCCAGGCTCTGGGCAGTTCCTCCCAGCAAAAGCATCCATGCGGACAATTCCAGGCAGAGTTCGCGGAGATCGTCCGGTCCCGAGCCTTTCAATACCTCGATCACTTCGACGACTTCGAGCGCGTTGCCAATCATTTTCCCCAAGGGTTGATCCATGTCTGTGATCAGCGCAACGACCTTCTTTCCCATGCGTTCGCCGGTCTCGACCATGAGTTCAGCCAGAAACGCCGCATCTTTCTCATTCTTCATGAAAGCGCCCGAGCCGGTTTTCTCGTCGAGAATGAGCCCGTCGATCCCCTCGGCCAGTTTCTTGCTCATGATGGAAGCGCAAATCAGATAGGGACTCTCCACCGTCCCGGTGACATCGCGCAAAGCGTAAAGCTTGCGATCGGCCGGGGCAATCTCCGCAGTTTGTCCAATCATGCAGCAGCCGCAGGTTGCGAG
>JASLEQ010000243.1 GCA_030151135.1 Candidatus Sulfotelmatobacter sp.
TCCCGGCCGCGGCATCCCCAAGCTTCGGAGATTGGGGGCCAAGCAGGATCTCTGCCAGATTGAAGGCTTCCCGGAACTGTCCAGTATTGTTAAAGTCGGCCGCGCGCTCGAGCATTTTTAGGGGTGAATCCTGAGCGCGCAAACCAGGAGCAATGCCAACAAGCACAGTCAGAAGAACAACGATAGGGCGTGAGTTCACAGATTCGACCTCTCTGATGTGAATTCGGAAGCGACTCGTACTGATTGCAGAGTCCTGCCTCGATGTGCTCCGGACCGCACGCTCTTGAGCTGATGCACCCAGTCAAGCGCGGCGAACCTTGAACAAAACTCCAGCCTGGCAGCAACTCAGAACTTGCCGAAAATCTCGGAAGTTACAGCGCTCCTATATGGGGAATCTGGTTACAACGTCGTTACCGTGTGTACTGCAACTGGAGCGCCGCTGTCCTTGAACGAAGCAACCCGCTGACCACCATCGGCTGGTCACTAAACCGTTGACCAGTCACAGCGCGATTCGGGCTCCGCTGGTGCTTCGCCAGAGAACTTACGTACAGATTCGAACGCCGTCGTTCACGAATGGACAGATTTCATGGAAAAGATGAACCCTGTTTATGAAGCCGAGGCGAATTGCGCCAGGAGTTCTGTGAACTCTTTGCGAATTCGCTGATGGTCGCAACCGTCATGGCCAGGGATCATAAGCGGATCGGGTTGCTGTACAGCAGGTCCCGTTGCTAGCGACTCCGCAACAATTCTCTTCCGCACCAAAACTCCGATGAGGCAAAATTGAGCTGCACAGGGCCAGGGCGATGAAAGGATTCTTCTGCTCGGAAAGGGCGGCCGCTGCAATCACCGCCCTGGAACGAGCCACGATGCGATCAGAGCTTGCCTAGCGAGCGTTGAAGGAATGGAAAACAGAAAAGACCGCAAAGTTATCATTACGTGCGCAGTCACCGGGTCGGTCCATACGCCCACGATGTCGGAATACCTTCCTGTGACTCCGTCCCAGATCGTTGAAAGTGCACTCGAGGCAGCCGAGGCGGGAGCCGCGGTTCTCCATCTCCACGCCCGGGATCCGGAAAACGGCAAGCCCTCAGGCGATCCGAAACACTTCCAGCAGATCTGCCCGGTTCTTGTGGAACGTACCGACGCCATCATCAACATCACAACCGGCGGAAGTACGCAGATGACCATTGAGGAACGGCTCGCCTATCCTCTGCTGGTCAAGCCGGAAATGTGCTCTCTGAATCTCGGATCGATGAATTTTTCCATTCACCCCGTTGCCGAGCGCATCACCAGCTGGCGATATGAGTGGGAGAAGCAGAAGGTGGAAGGCATGAAAGACCTGGTCTTCAAGAATACCTTCGCGGACATTGAATACATCCTTCGCAATCTCGGGGAAGCAGGCACGCGTTTTGAATTGGAATGTTACGACGTCGGCCATCTCTATAACTTGGCCTATTTCATCGATCGCAAAATTATCCAGCCCCCGGTCTTCATCCAGGCAATCTTCGGCATTCTTGGCGGCCTCGGCCCAGACCCGGAGAACGTTCTTATCATGCGATCGACTGCCGACCGTTTGTTCGGACGACAGAATTATCACTTTTCGGTCTTGGGCGCCGGTCGCCACCAGATGTCGCTTCTCACAATGGGAGCGATCCTCGGATCGAACGTGCGTGTCGGGCTCGAGGACAATCTGTACCTCGGTCCCGGGGTCAAGGCAACCAGTAACGCCGAGCAGGTGAAAAAGATCCGCCGCATCCTTGAGGAACTGGCGTTTGAAATTGCCACCCCCGCAGAAGTTAGAGAAAGGTTGCATCTGAAAGGCGCGGAGAATGTCGCTTTCTCCTGATCTTTACGCCCTCGCGACAGCACTCGTGACGATAGGAACCTGACATCACAATGACCTTCAAAGATCGACTCTACCCTCCTCCGGGACTTCGTGTTCTGGTGACCGCTGGGGCTTCCGGCATCGGCGCCGTAATCGCTTCCGCCTTCGCAGAGACAGGCGCGCATATTCATATCTGCGATATCGATGATGCCGCTCTGGCTGCCTTCCAGAAGAACTTTCCTTCCGGTAAAGCAAGCCACGCCGATGTGGCCGACGAAGCTCAGGTTGCAGCGATGTTCGAAGCCCACCGGGCGCACTTCGGCGGCCTGGATGTTTTGGTCAATGGTGCGGGCATCGCAGGTCCCACCGCAGGGATCGACCGGATCCAGGAAAAAGACTGGAATCGCACCATTGACGTCGATCTGAATGGCCAGTACCGATGCCTGCACCACGCGGTTCCCATGCTGCGCGAGTCCAGTTTCGCCAACGTCATTTGCATATCGTCCGTCGCTGGCCGCCTGGGATATCCGTGGCGAACGCCGTATGCAGCGGCGAAATGGGGAATTGTGGGAATGGTGAAATCCCTTGCAATCGAACTGGGCCCCGATAACATCCGGGTGAACGCAGTGCTGCCCGGTCTCGTCGAAGGACCGAGAATCGATGGCGTCATTCGCGACCGCGCCAGGTTGGAAGGTGCCAGCGAGACGGAAATGCGCGAAGAATACCTCAAGAAAATTTCATTGCACCGCATGGTAACGGCCGACGACGTGGCGCTCACGTGTCTCTTCCTGTGTTCGCCGGCGGGGCAGAATATCTCCGGGCAGACGATCGGCGTGGATGGAAATATGGAGTATCTGTAGGCCGGAGCCGCTGCTTTCGTAGCTTGCGTCCTTCCCACTTCGCATGCGGAGCAACTGTGCCGCAGTCTCAAGGCTTTCCAACGCGCCGGCAGGCGAATTCAACCTTTACGTGAACACTCCCGTGTGGCCGCGAATGAATGCATGCCGGCCCAAGAGCGCGCTCAGCGATACGCGTTGCGCTGGCGAGATCGGGAGATCGCCGAGCCAACAGAGATTTCAACTCACCCGGTGCGCTCGGAATGTACTATGCTCCAGGGTCTACAATAATCTGCTTACCATGTCCATCTCCGGAGAAAGCCATGCCCGAACTGACCCGCCGCGAAATCCTCGCCATGTTGCTCGCCGCACCTGCAGCCACCTCATCCTGGGCGCAAGAACCCGATCCTTGGATACCTCTCTTCGACGGCAAATCTCTGGACGGCTGGAAGCCCAGTGAGCATGAGGGCACGTTCAAGGTGGTCGATGGCCAGATCCTCGTGCACGGAGAACGTT
>JASLEQ010000262.1 GCA_030151135.1 Candidatus Sulfotelmatobacter sp.
GTGGGCGCGGCCACTGTACGGCGACAACCGTGGCGCGTGCCATCTTACGGGCAAATCAGGGGCGAGTCAACGAAAACGCCGTTAGAAGAGTGTTGGCGGTGGCTCTGGCAGAGATGTTTCCATGGAAGTTGCGGGAGCGGAGGCGGCCTCCGGTTTTTCTCCATGAAACACCCGGGAGATGCCGCGAACGATGCGCCGCATGGGAAGTTCTCCTTTTTCATTCGCGAAGAAAATCTCTCCGGTGCGGGTTCCTCGATAGTACCAACGCTTAAGAACCGCAAGATGCTCCATCGTCTCAAGGGCGGATGTTGCGGGTGAAGGTGAAGAATTCTGCAGGGCCGCTTCTATTCGGGCTTCCATCGATTGCGACTTCGCGTGTTCGGCCGGCAGGACCGTAAAAGGACAGGGCGCCGAAATTCGTCCTGCATCAACTCGAAAAAAGGTGACCGCATCAGACATATGGCTGGGCTGGATCATCAGCGCTGATAAGCGGTCGGCGCGACGTACGATTTCAGGTAATGGCGTCACTACCGGCTTGAGTTTTTCCACTCGAACGTGGATTGCTGCGGCGTCTTCGAAGGCCAAGTTCTGGGACGCCAGCTCGCGCTGATTCGACAGTTCCCGCAGCAGAGAGTCACCGCCGGTGTCGAAATAATCCTGCACGCGTTTCACTTCGGCTGCATACTCTTCATCGGTGCAGCCTTTGAAGCAGGGCGCGAGGCACATCTTCATCTCAGAGTAGATGCAGCCCGGAAACTTGGGATCGGGGTGCAAATTATCGACGCAACGGCGCATCTTGAAGAAGTCGAGAGAATCGTTCATAAACTTCTCGGCGGCGACACGGGAGACAAAGGGTCCGTAGTAAAGCGAGCGGCCATTGAGTTTCCCCAGACGCGTGGTGATCGAGGCGCGCGGGTATTCCTTTTCGAGATGGAGTTTTACAAACGGGGCGTAACGAAATCGCAAGCGCTTCTGATATGTCTTTGGAAACGTGGCGCGGAGAACGCGATAGAGCAGGAAACCGGATTCGAAGTCGGAACCTGTTGGCGAATATTCGACGGAGCGAACGCGGTCGCGCAGATTCAATTTTTTCGTTCGCTGCTCGATTGGTCCCAGCAGGCGCTGCAGGCGACGGCGCAGGTTCGCTGTCTTGCTGACATAAGGCTCGGATTGCGCATCGCGGCTCCGCAGCAGGAACACGGCAGGCGTCGCCGGGATTGCGGCAAACAGCTCGGCATCGCGTTCGGGCACGAATTCCCGCGCTTCGGTCAGCACAAGTCGATTCTAGAGGAAGCGGGCAAGAATGGGTTTCCTGAAGCTGGATCGGCTGCGCGTGTAGTCGCAAAAAAATCTTTTACGGCGAAGGTTGCGAAGAGCGGCCGAAAGGTTCGGGAAGAAATACGATCCGACGAGCCTAATGGTGTGGAGGCGTCAGCGGAAGCTGGCGCTGCGGAACTTTTGACGGAAATCGGTGCCGTCGAGAGTGATGATCCGGCACATCTCGTGGAGGCGGGAGCGCATGCGCTCGCCGATGCGGTCGCCAAGGGTCTCACCACGGGTTGCCGCCCTTGCCGGCGAAAGAGATCCCGCAATGGCAGCGGCGGGCTGGTCGTCGAAATTCGTGGTGATGATGGTGGTGCGGTTGTCGTTGTAACGCGTGTTGAGAATGAGGCTGACGGTATCCCAGACCCACTCGGTCGGTTTCACGGCGCCAAGTTCGTCGAGAACGAGGACATCTGTCTCAAAGACTGGACGAAGTACATCCAGTTCGGTGGTCTGAACGGTGGAGTTGTAGGAATTCTGAATTTCTTTCAGCAGCTCGCGATAGTCATAGAAGAGGCTGGGGATACCGCGATTCAGAATCAGTTCCTTGATGATTCCCACGGCTAGATGGGTCTTGCCGGTGCCGATCTTACCGATGATCAGCAAACCCTTGTCACCGCGTGGATCGCATTTTTTGGCGAAATTGGTCGCGAGGAAATGGGCTTCTGCGAGTGACGCATGCGCCCCGGGAAAATCAGTGTCGTAGTTCGTCAGTTCGCAATGCTCGTAGCGGCGCGGAATGCGGGCCGCAGCCAGCAAAGTATGAGTGCGCGCTCGTAACTGGCAGTCGCAACGGGTAACACGTCGATCATTGATGCTGCCGGAATCGTTACCGGTCTTCGAGACGGTCTTCCAGCCGGTACCTTCACATAGGGGGCAAACTTCCACGGAGGCCTTGATCACCTGCGAAATCCTCACAAACGCAATCGAGTTGGCGAGTGACACTTGCTTTGCTCGCGGGTCGGGCCAACAGGCCCGCCACCCCACGACTCGTCTATTCGACTTTGCACTGTCCCGGCAATTCGCGCAAGGCGCAAAAGCGGACTGGCTGTGTACATCCTGTGAAGGACCACGGCGCTCTGTGGAGGGCGGAGGAAAACAACGTCTGCGGGGTCGTAGAGCCGCTCTGTTCGGGCTAGACCGGCTATGCCTGTTTGGAAACAGGCTACCGGCGCGGATTTTCACAGTTGACAATCGTGAAAGACAGAGGAGAATACGTAGCGGTCAGGTTTCCCACACCCAACTAAGCCATTTTTCGTCCCGGCCAAAACTGGGAATGAATGAAACCTGCGAGGAGAAACTATGAATAAAGCCGATCTAGTGGACAAGATCGCAGGCGCGTGTGAGATCAGCAAAGCGCAGGCCACGAACGCCATTGATACCGCTGTCGACAGCATTACGTCCGCTCTCCGCAAGGGAGATCGCGTGGCGTTGATTGGGTTCGGCACATTCTCGGTGTCGCAACGCAAGGCCCGAAACGGCCGTAACCCACAAACCGGCGCAACTATCAAGATCGCCGCCCGGAAAGTCGCGAAATTTACTCCTGGGGCCGAACTCAAAAAGGCAGTGAACAAGAAATAAGGATTCAAGGAGCTCTGAGAGACGGCAGGGGGTCGGCCCTGCCGTTTTTTCTTTGGAGTTTCCAGTCTTAGCGGTTCAAAGGGTCAGGGACGCCGGCACTCGTAAACACCGAATCAATCGAAGAGCCTAGGCCTTCGCGTATTTCAGCCACTTCATGATTTCCGGCAGGTTCGCCCGTTTGCCATAGATCAGAACACCGACCCGATAAATCCGGCCGCAAATAACGACCATTGCCGCGATAGTTCCTGCCATCAAGAGGAGGGACAAGCCAATCTGCCAGAGCGGAGGGGTTTGAATGACGATGCGCGCATACATCACAATGGGCGCGAAGAAGGGAATCAGTGAGAGCCACACGACGGTGGCCGAATCGGGAGTACGGATCACAGGCATGAGCATGAACACTGACAGCACGAGCGGCATGACGATCAGAAACTGAAGTTGTTGCCCTTCCTGTTCGGTGGTGGTGATGGCTCCGATGGTGGCGTACATGGTGCTGTAAAGCAAGTAACCCAAAAGAAAGTACAGAATGAAGGAGATCATCATGAGAGGCGAGAGCTGCAAGTCAGCGAAGCTGGGTTGAGCGGCCATGGAGGGTAGCGCAACAACACCGCCCATGATGGTCCAGACAACGATCTGCGTTAAACCCACAGCTCCGACGCCGACGATCTTGCCGGTCATCAGTTCTGTGGAACTCGCCGAAGAAAGCAGAAC
>JASLEQ010000309.1 GCA_030151135.1 Candidatus Sulfotelmatobacter sp.
TATATCTGCGGAACATCTCTAGCGGGAAAGCTTTCGACCTGCCTCCTCAATTGCGTCATCTTGATCAGAAGAGTTGCCGTTATGTGCCGCATATCCTTCTGGTGCCGGTGAACGATTCGCTCACCATGCAAAGCTCCGATACCACGCTGCACACCGTTCACATGGCCGGGGCAGCGACGTACAATCTTCCATTCCCTTTCCCCAATCAGCCTACTTCGCGCACTATGTCCACACCCGGGCTCGTCAGCCTGCGATGTAACGGCGGTCATGTCTGGATGAATGCCGAGGCTATGGTCGTTCGACATCCTTACTATGCTGTCACCGATGAGAGCGGCCGCTTCGAGTTCACCAATGTGCCCCCCGGAACGTATCAGATTGTTGCATGGCATGAAGGCTGGAATCTTGCCGGAAAAGAACAGTCCTATGACGTATTGACCGAGAAGAAAGTGGACCGGCCCGTGTTCTCCGAGCCGAAGACTTGGGAGAAGTCGGTCACTGTCAGCGGCAATCAGACCGCTTCGGTGAATTTCGTCGTTTCGAATCGCTAGATTGCCCCATGTCTCCCTTCGTGTAGAGAGACATGGGCGATCTCGCCGCAAGCTTAACCAACCCTCAGGCTTTACGCGAATCGGCCTAGAGTTCTAACCGTATGGCGCCCCCTGTCCCCCGATCTGACACTGATCCGGGACCAATCGGTGGAATCTCAAACCTTAAAGCAGCATCTCGCCAAAGATATCCAAACAGAAATCCCCCTGCTCCATTCGGACCAAGCCACTGCTCAGATGGTGGAGCAGGCTACCGATGAGGTCGAAACTCTTCACGCCTCGATTAAGGCCGGGACCATCGCCCAAATCGTGGTGGCCGTGATTGCGACCATCGGCCTGATCTACCTTTTAAAACTCGTTCTGGTGACGGCCCTCGCATCAATGCTGATCGCTTACGTTCTGGAGCCGCCCGTAGCTGGATTAGCCCGCCTTCGCGTTCCGCGCTCGATCGGTGCTCTGGTGGTTGTCACTGCCATTGTCGTTCTGGCGGCGGGCGCTTGCTATTTTTCCTATAATCGCGCTCTCGATTTCACCAGTGAATTGCCGCAGTATTCTGCGGCTCTTCGCGACACGGTCGGCACGTTCCGTGCGAAGGCGGACAAACTCGCGGAACAGGCTCGCGCCGTCGTTGAACCCAAGACCCGCCAAAAACCAATCCCTGTACAGATCGAGCAGCCCCAAGGCGTCACGAAAGTAATTTCTGAGAACAGCGAAACCATTGCCGACGCCATCCTGGCCATTGGTTTCGTTCCATTCCTTGTGTATTTCATGCTCGCGTCGAAAGACCACGTTCATGTCAGTACTGTCCGGCTCTTTCCCAAAGAGCATCGTCTCGTTGCCCATCGCACCGTCGGGCGCATTTCGGGGATGATCCGCACCTACATCCTCGCTAACTTCATCGTGGGCCTCGCAACCGCCCTCGTCTGCGGAATCGTCTTCTGGTATCTCGGTATCCAATATTTCTACTTCATCGGCGTAATCAGCGGATTCGCGTCCCTGATTCCTTACCTAGGCGTATTCCTCGCTCTCGTCCCTCCACTTGCGGGCGGCCTCGGGACACTGCACAAAACTGGATTTCTCACCGTCTTCATCACCGTCGTGGGCATGCACATCATCACGATGAACTGGATTTATCCCAAGGTAATTGGATCGCGTCTCAGCCTGAACCCGCTCGCAGTCAGCTTGTCTCTGCTCTTCTGGTCCTGGATCTGGGGTGCCTCCGGATTGATCCTCGCCATTCCGCTTCTTGGCGCATTGAAGATCATCTGCGATCGTATCGACGCCCTTCAGGGTCTTGCCTCTTGGCTCGGCGAGTCGGAGCGCCCCATCTGACCTGCTGACGAAGTATCCAAGCAACATTACGCTCCTTGACGTCATCTTCCACTTGAACATTTCCTGACTTGGCAGGAAGCGGCCGTGCCGCTCTGGTTTTCAAGTCGATACGCAACCAGACCGGCGCGCAGACCCCGGTCAAGGAATGAATGGTCATCCA
Source organism: Candidatus Sulfotelmatobacter sp. (assembly GCA_030151135.1). The sequence continues at coordinate 2,038 of JASLEQ010000309.1, forward strand.
AACGCAGCCAATCGTATGGCCCGGGCGTCCCTATCCGTTGGGATCGACTTGGGATGGCGAAGGTGTGAACTTCGCAATCTTCTCCGAACACGCAACGGCCGTTGAACTCTGCCTGTTTGATTCTGCGGGCCGTCGCGAACTCCACCGGATCCGCCTCAAAGAACAAACGGACCAGGTGTGGCACTGCTACTTACCGGAAGCTCGCCCTGGCCTCATTTACGGATATCGGGTCCACGGTCCATACGAACCCAACAAAGGCCATCGCTTTAATCCGCAGAAGCTGGTGCTTGATCCTTATGCGAAACAAATCGTTGGCGACCTGAAGTGGAGCGACTCCCACTTCGGATACCGCATCGGTCACCGTAATGCGGACCTCTCCATCGACCGGCGCGACAGTGCCCCCGGCATGCTCAAGGCAATGGTCGTCGACTCCGCCTTTACCTGGGGAATCGATCAGCCTCCGCGCACCCCATGGCATAAAAGTGTGATCTATGAAACCCATGTGCGTGGATTCACGATCAAGCATCCCCGCGTCCCCGAAACCTTGCGCGGTACCTATGCTGGCTTGGCGACTGGAGCTGTGATCGACCACCTGCTGAAGCTTGGAATCACCGCAATCGAGCTGATGCCGGTCCATTACTTCATCGACGACCGTCAGCTCATCGAGCGCGGCCTACGTAATTACTGGGGCTACAACACTATCGGATTTTTTGCTCCCATGTCGCGCTATCTCGCAACGAACTCCATCAACGAGTTCAAGACGATGGTGAAGACGATGCACTCCGCCGGGATCGAAGTCATTCTCGACGTCGTGTACAACCACACCGCCGAGGGCAACCAGATGGGACCAACCCTGTCCTTCCGCGGCATCGATAACTCTGTTTATTACCGCATTTCGCCAGACAATCCTCGCTATTACACCGACTACACCGGAACCGGCAACACGCTGAACATGCGCCATCCCCGCGTGCTGCAGCTCATTATGGACAGCCTTCGCTACTGGGTTCTCGAGATGCACGTCGACGGATTCCGTTTTGATTTGGCGGCCACTCTCGCCCGCGAGTTGCACGAAGTCGACAGGCTCGGGGCCTTCCTCGACATCATGCATCAGGATCCGGTCCTCTCCCAGGTGAAGCTCATCGCCGAACCTTGGGATTTAGGAGAAGGCGGCTATCAGGTCGGTAAATTCCCCGTCGGCTGGGCCGAATGGAATGACCGATATCGCGACGCCGTCCGCTCCTACGTCAAAGGCGACGGCGGCCAAATCGGCGAACTCGCATATCGCGTCACTGGCTCGAGCGATTTGTACGCGCGTAGTGGTCGACGTCCCTACGCCAGCATCAATTTTGTGACAGCCCACGATGGTTTCACGCTCGCCGATCTCGTCAGCTACGATCACAAACACAACGAGGCTAACGGCGAAGACAACCGCGACGGGCATGAACCAAATTTCAGCTGGAATTGCGGCGCCGAAGGACCAACCGACGATGCCGGGATCCTGGCGCTGCGCGATCAGCAGAAGCGCAACCTTCTGGCGACGCTGCTGCTGTCGCTCGGGGTGCCGATGCTGCTGGCCGGCGATGAATTCGGCCACAGCCAGCGGCGCAACAACAATCCCTATTGCCAGGACAGCGAGATCACCTGGCTCGACTGGGAAAGGATCCGGCCGGAGGACGAGGCG
>JASLEQ010000387.1 GCA_030151135.1 Candidatus Sulfotelmatobacter sp.
GACATCCACTCTCTCGCGAAAAATGTAAGTCATTTCGTTTCAGTAGCTTGCAAATGAGCTGCAGCAGGCCCTTTTGTCCAAGTGGCGGATTTAGCCCTGCTAAGTTATTTATTATGAATATTTTACCTCTAAGTCGTTTGCAATGAATATTTTAGATGGTATTAACGAAGGCCACTATCAATATGTTGCTTGTTTTCAGTAGATTACGGAACACCTTCGAAATAAATTGTAAGGGGGGATCCACCATCGCGAACGCGGATCACCGTGTAAAGGAGAGCAAACGTGCGACGTGACTTTTGGTGCAAGAATCCGCGTCCCAGCACTTCCTTTTTGTAAGTGGAGTATCGAACAATAGCTCTCAGTCAGCTGCCATCCGCGATGTCTGCAGATTCCACAAATCCCGGGCCAACGTCGCTCCAGATTGCGATCGACCGCTACTTCGAAATCGCTCTGTACCTGCTGGTCGCCATGGGTTTCGTGACGCTCGCGACCACGGGTGAGCTCGACGTTCCTTCGATCGCGCTGGTCAGCATTGCGCTCGTACTCCGTGGATATTTGCTGGTGCGGCGAAACAGCTTTGTCATCGCCGACCGCTGGACAACTCCCCTCTCGATCATCTATTTCGTTTTCTTTGCGGTCGACTACCTGGCCTTCTCGCGCGGATTCCTTCCCGCCACGATTCATCTCGCGCTATTCGGCGTCGTAGTCCGCATGTTCTCTTTGCGCCGCGAGCGCGATTACATCATGATGGCGATCCTCGCCTTTCTGATGGTCCTGGCGTCAGCGGTGCTCACCGTCGACAGCGCATTTCTGCTGGCATTTGCTTTTTTCCTTTTAACGGCCATCGCAACCTTCGTGTTGATGGAAATGCGCCGCTCGGCTCGAGCCGCGACCATCCAGGCGCGCCCGGCTGCGGACCCGCAACAGCAGCGTCGTTTCGCCCTGGCTCTCGCCCGTTTTGCGCCCGCGCTCCTGATGCTGATTCTTGTGTTCGGAACGATTCTGTTCTTCCTCATGCCGCGAATTTCCGCGGGATATTTGGGCGGATATTCCTACGGAACCGACTTCTCCTCCGGCTTCAGCGATCACGTGCAGCTCGGACGCATCGGCCAGATTCAGCAGTCCAATGCCGTAGTGATGCATATCCAGATCGAAGGCGACGACAAAGGCCGCTACGATCTGCACTGGCGAGGCATTGCTCTCGCCGACTTCGATGGTCACTCCTGGTCGAGCCTGCGCGATGCCTTTATCCTCTCGCGGCAGCCAGACAGCAGCTTCGGTCTGCCGCGCACCGAAAATGCGCCGCGCTCCTACGCCGCTTCCGAACTGGCAAAGCAGAAGATCATCCGATATCGCGTCCTGATGGAACCGATCGGCACGAACATATTTTTTCTCGCTCCCTACGGACGCAGCATTCGCGGCGACTATCGCCTGCTCGCCAGCGATTCCGGAGGCGCAGTCTACGATTACGATTCGCAGCACGCCCCCAGCCGCTATGAGGCTACGTCGGACATCGCGACACCGTCGGCGGCTGAACTGCGAAATGACCGCTCCGCATATCCGTCATACATTACGGCAACGTATCTGAAGCTCCCGCAACTCGATTCACGCGTCTCACAACTCGCATCCGAGATCACGAAGTCCGCCAAGAACAATTACGACAAATCCGCCGAATTGGAAACTTACCTGCGAACCCACTTCGCGTACACGCTGCAACTGCCGCAGACCGACGCGAAAGATCCGATTGCAAATTTCCTTTTTGTAAGGAAGCAGGGACACTGCGAGTATTTCGCGTCTGCGATGGCGGTCATGCTCCGAACTCTGGGAATCCCGTCAAGAGTGGTGAATGGATTCCGCAGCGACGAATTTAACGACATCACGGCGAGCTACGTTGTGCGTGCCAAAGATGCACATGCGTGGGTGGAGGCGTACTTTCCGGGATACGGATGGCAGACGTTTGATCCGACGCCCGGCGGTGACGCCGGCACACCGCAGGGATGGGCTCGTGTCTCGCTCTACATCGATGCCATGTCTTCGTTCTGGCGCGACTGGGTGGTCACCTACGACAGCTCCAACCAATATGTCCTGACCCGGGCGGCATTCAACGGGTCGGGAAATATGTGGGAAGGCGTTCGCGAATGGGCGCGAAGCCATTATGCTTCCATGTTGAAGTGGGCAAAGCGGAGTCAGGATCGGGTGGAGCGGGCTCCGCGGCGGTGGATGATTGTCGGGATCGTTGTACTTGCCGTGTTATTGCTATTCGCGAATCTTGGACGGCTGGTGCGATGGATGCATGAGAACTGGTTGGGATCGCATCCGGAGCGGTCGCCGGAACAGGCTGCAGCGGTGTGGTATCAGCGGATGGCGCGGGTGCTGGAGAAGCGCGGTCTATCGAAAACGGGGACACAGACGCCGCAGGAGTTTGTGCGAGTGATCTCGGACGCACTACTGCGCGAGCCTGTGTCACGGTTTACGGATGTGTATGAGTCGGCCCGTTTCGGTAATTCGCCCGACGATGCGCGCCGGCTGCCAGCTTTGTATGAGGAAGTGCTGACGGCTACGCGATCCGAGTAGCGGCGGGAGTGGACTGGGTACGCTCCACCGGCGGCTGAATGCTTTGCTGCTTCAGGTAAGCATCCACACAGGCAGCGGCTTTGCGGCCTTCGGCGATTGCCCAGACTACAAGAGATTGGCCGCGACGCATGTCTCCTGCGGCGAAGACTCCCGGAATTGACGACATGTAGTTTTCGTCGGTGGCAACGTTGCCGCGATTGTCGAGTTGCACGCCGAGTTGTTCGATCATGCCGTTCTTTACCGGGCCGAGAAATCCCATGGCGATCAGGACGAGATCGGCATCGATGGTGAACTCTGATCCTGGAATCGGCTCGAACTTCGGCGCGGGTCCGACGCGCACCGCATGGAGTTGTTTGACATTGCCGTTGGCGTCTCCGGTGAAGCTGGTGGTGGCGATGCTCCAGTCGCGGATCCCGCCTTCTTCATGCGCGGCCTCGGTACGGAGCTGCATCGGCCACATTGGCCATGGGGTTTGCGGGGAGCGCTCGTCGGGCGGCTTCGGCATGATTTCGAATTGATGGACGGAGAGCGGCTTCTGGCGGTGGCAGGTGCCGAGGCAGTCTGCGCCAGTGTCGCCGCCGCCGATGATCACGACGCGCTTGCCGTTTGCGAGGATGTCCGTTGCGGAGTCGAGGACATCGCCGTGGCAGCGCTTGTTCTGCTGCGGCAGAAATTCCATGGCGAAGTGAATGCCCTTCAGTTCCCTGCCTGGAACTTTCAAGTCGCGTGGATGCTCGGCTCCGCCTGCTAGAACGATCGCATCGTAGTCGCGGCGCAAATCTTCGACCGCGACGTTCTTCCCTACTTCAGCGTTGGTCACGAACTTCACGCCTTCGGCTTTCATCTGCTCGAGGCGGCGATCGACGATGTGCTTCTCCAGCTTGAACTCGGGGATGCCGTAGCGGAGGAGTCCACCGATGCGGTCGGCTTTTTCGTAGACGGTAACGGCGTGTCCGGCACGGCAGAGTTGCTGGGCTGCTGCGAGACCCGCGGGACCTGAACCTACTACTGCTACCGACTTCCCGCTACGCGCTTTTGCGATGACGGGAGTGATCCAGCCTTCGAGGAATCCGCGCTCGACGATGTTCTTTTCGTTCTGCTTGATCGTGACTGCTGGTTGCGTGATTCCCAGAACGCAGGAGGCTTCGCACGGCGCGGGGCAGATCCGTCCGGTGAATTCAGGGAAGTTGTTCGTGGCGTGCAGCTGGCGGACGGCTTCTTTCCAGTTGCCGCGGTAGACGTGATCGTTCCAGTCGGGGATAAGGTTGCTGACGGGACATCCCGTCTGGCAGAAGGGGACGCCGCAATCCATGCAGCGCGCGCCCTGCTTGCGCAGTTCGGCCTCGGGGAAATCCTGATAGATCTCGAACCAGTCGTTCACGCGCTCGAGCACGGGCCTGCGCGGAGCAAGTTCGCGGTTGTAATCCATGAAGCCGGTGGTCTTACCCATGTTGCACCTGCTCTGCGGCAGCCGGGGTCGGGGCGGAATCAGCGGGAGCGTAGGCACGCTCGTTGCGACTGATGCCCAGCACACGTTTGTATTCGTGCGGGAAAACCTTCACGAAGTGAGAGACGGCATGCTGCCAGTTGTCGAGGATCCACTGGCCGCGGCGGCTTCCTGTCAGCTCAACGTGGCGGGCAATCAGTTCGCGTACTTGCTGGATATCTTTCGGCTCGATGACAGGTTCGAGATCGACCGAGTCCGGGTTGCAGCGTTTCTCGGCGAAGTCTCCAGTTTCATCGAAGACGTAGGCGATGCCGCCGCTCATGCCCGCGGCAAAGTTGCGTCCGCAGGAGCCGAGCACAACGACGAGGCCATTGGTCATGTACTCGCAACCGTGGTCTCCGACGCCTTCGACGACGGCGGTCGATCCGGAGTTGCGGACGGCGAAGCGTTCGCCGGCGACTCCGTTGAAGAAGGCTTCGCCGCTGGTCGCGCCGTACAGAGCGACGTTGCCAATGATGATGTTCTCTTCGGGTGCGAACTTCGATTCTTTTGGCGGGAAGACGATGATGCGTCCGCCGGAAAGACCCTTGCCTACGTAGTCGTTGGCCTCGCCTTCGAGCGTGATCGTGATTCCTTTTGCAAGAAACGCGCCGAGACTTTGACCTGCTGAGCCAGTGAGGCGAATGCGAAGAGTGTCGTCGGGCAATCCCGCTGAGCCGTAGCGGCGCGCGACTTCTCCGCTGAGGATCGTTCCTACCGAGCGATGCACGTTGCGCACGGGCAACTGAATCTCTTGCGCGTTCAGATTGAGCAGAGCATCGAGAGAGTGCTCGACCAGTTGGTGATCGAGCGCCTGTTCGAGGCCGTGATCCTGCGGATGGATACAACGGCGCGCAACGCGCGATGGTATGGGCGGATTGTAGAGGATTGCCGAAAAGTCGAGGCCCTTTGCTTTCCAGTGTTCGACGGCAGCGTTGACATCAAGCATGTCGACGCGGCCAACCATCTCGTCGACGGTGCGGAATCCCATCTCCGCCATGTATTGGCGTAGCTGTTCTGCGATGAAGAAGAAGAAGTTGATAACGTGCTCGGGCTGTCCCTGGAACTGCTTGCGGAGGACGGGGTCTTGGGTGGCGATGCCGACCGAACAGGTGTTCAGGTGGCACTTGCGCATCATGATGCAGCCCATGGCGATGAGAGGCGTGGTGGCGAATCCAAATTCTTCGGCGCCGAGCAGAGCGGCGATGGCGACATCACGGCCGGTTTGCAGCTTGCCGTCGGTCTGCACGCGGATCCGGCTGCGCAGATCGTTGAGCAGGAGAACCTGTTGCGTCTCGGCTAAACCGAGTTCCCACGGGATGCCAGCGTGCTTGATGGAGCTGAGCGGCGATGCACCGGTACCGCCGGAGTCTCCGCTGATGAGGACGACGTCGGCGTGAGCTTTGGCGACACCCGCCGCGACCGTGCCGACTCCAACCTCTGCCACCAGCTTTACTGCGATGCGCGCTTTTGGATTGATGTTCTTCAGGTCGTAGATTAGCTGCGCGAGATCTTCGATCGAGTAGATGTCATGATGCGGCGGCGGAGAGATCAGGCCGACTCCGGGTATCGAGTGACGGAGTCGGGCGATGACGTCGTCAACTTTGTGTCCGGGGAGTTGGCCGCCTTCGCCGGGCTTGGCGCCCTGGGCCATCTTGATCTGGAGTTCGTCGGCATTGACGAGATAGTTGGCTGTGACTCCGAAGCGCGCTGAGGCGACTTGCTTGACGGCGCTGCGACGGAGATCGCCATTCGGATCAGGCTTGAAACGCTCTTCGTCTTCCCCGCCCTCCCCGGTGTTCGACTTGCCGCCGATGCGGTTCATGGCGATGGCAAGGGTTTCGTGCGCTTCTTTGCTGATCGAACCGAACGACATGGCGCCGGTCGTGAAGCGCTTGACGATTTCTTTTGCCGGCTCGACTTCTTCAATCGGGACAGGCGAGTCGCTCTTCTTCAACTTCATCAAGCCACGCAGCGTACAAAGGCTGGCGCTCTGCTTATCGATCAGGTCGGTGTATTCCTGGAAAGTCTTGAAGCTGTCCTGACGAACGGCGTGCTGCAGCTTGCTGATGGTCTGAGGATTCAGCAGGTGATATTCGCCGTTGACGCGCTGGTGATAGTTGCCGCCGACGGAGAGTTCGGTTTCGAAATCAGTGAGCGGGCGGAAGGCATACTCGTGCTTGACCTGCGCTTCGGCGGCAAGCACGTTCAAGCCAACCCCTTCGAGGCGTGAAGTTGTGCCCGAGAAATAGGCATCGACTAGTTCTTTATTGAGGCCGATGGCTTCGAAAACCTGGGCACCTTGATAGCTCTGAAGAGTGGAGATGCCCATCTTGGAGAAAGTCTTGAGCAGACCTTTCTTGACGGCCTTCAGGAAATGCTTGACTGCGATTTCGGGAGTGATGCCGTCGCCGAGTTCGCCGCGGAATGCGAGGTTCTCTACGCTCTCGAGCGCGAGATAGGGATTGATGGCGCTGGCACCGTATCCGCTGAGAAGGGCGAAGTGCATGACCTCGCGGGGCTCGCCAGATTCGGTGATCAGAGCGACCTGCGTTCGGGTCTCTTCGCGAACGAGCAGGTTGTGGACTGCCGCCAGAGCTAACAGGCACGGGATTGGGGCGTAATCTTTGTCGACGCCGCGGTCGGAGAGGATCAGCAGCGAGTATCCGGCCTTCACGGCGAGAGAGGCGCGCTGGCAGAGCTCGTCGAGAGCGCGCTTGAGGCCAAGTTCGCCGTCGCTGGCGCGGAAGAGAGCTGGCAGCGTGGTCGCCAACAGATCGCGATTCGAAACACGGCGCAGTTTTTCCAGATCGCGATTCGTCAGCAGCGGATGCGGCAACTTCAGCATGTGGCAGTTCTCGGGCACTTCTTCGAGAATGTTGCGCTCGCTGCCGATGTAGCTGATGAGGGACATCACCATCTCTTCGCGGATGGGGTCGATGGGCGGATTCGTGACCTGCGCGAAGAGCTGCTTGAAATAGTTGAATAACGATTGCGGCTTGTCGGACAGGCACGCGAGCGGCGTGTCGGTGCCCATCGATCCGACAGGCTCTTCGCCCTTGGTTGCCATGGGCGAAAGGATCATGCGGAGGTCTTCATCGGAATAGCCAAAAGCGCGTTGCCGACGAAGCAGAGTCTCGGCGTCGGGATGGTGCATGCGCGTGGGCTCAGGAAGTTCGTCGATGGTGATCTGATTTTCTTTCACCCACTCGGCGTAGGGATGACGCGAGGACAGCTTCTGCTTGATCTCTTTATCGGAGACAATGCGGCCTTCGACGGTGTCGACGAGGAACATCTTTCCGGGCTGGAGGCGGCCTTTTCTTTTGACCTGGTCGGCTGGGATATCGAGCACGCCAGCTTCGGAAGCCATCACGACGAGGTCGTCGTTGGTGACAACGTAGCGGCCGGGGCGGAGGCCGTTGCGATCGAGGGTGGCGCCGATGACGCGACCGTCGGTGAAAGCGATTGCCGCAGGGCCGTCCCAGGGTTCCATGACGCAGGCATGGTACTCGTAGAACGCACGCTTCTCCGGCTTCATGTGCGGATTGCCAGCCCAGGCCTCGGGAATGAGCATCGCCATCACGTGCGGGAGACTGCGTCCACCTTGCAGGAGGAGTTCGACGGCATTGTCGAAATTGGCGGAGTCGCTGCCGTCGGGTGCGATGATCGGGAAAAGTTTCTTGATGTCGTCGCCGAACAGAGGAGAACTCAAGAGTGACTGGCGAGCGTGCATCCAGTTGACGTTGCCGCGAAGGGTGTTTATCTCACCGTTATGGGCGATGTAGCGGTAGGGGTGCGCGCGCTGCCAACTGGGGAACGTGTTCGTCGAGAAGCGCTG
>JASLEQ010000395.1 GCA_030151135.1 Candidatus Sulfotelmatobacter sp.
GCTGCGTCCGGAATAGCTGAATCTGGAAATGCTGGTAGATCGTATAGATGTCGAAAAGCAAGACCATCCCGACCAGGCCCATAATGATGTCGTTCAAAGGGACGGTACTTACTTCCGAGTACCTGATATGCAGAGATGGGAATCCAAAGGAGACAATGCCTGCGGTCAAAAGCAATGTCGTAAAAACCGCGCAAATCCAGAGCCACCAATCCCGGCGTTCGATCACGCGCATCCGCTCGCGTAACGTTTCGCCGGTATCGTGCACGTTCGCGTCCCTGTTCGCTGCTAGTCGCACATTGTTCTCCAATCAGAAGCACGCACGGTCCAGGTTTAAGACTTGGGGGAGGCTGTCTGTTTCAGAGCAAGGGAGAGACCATAATCGCCTTTTAGCTTCGCGGTAAGCTCCTTCTGTTCAAGCACTTAGAATCTTCTTCACTCGTCGCCTTCAGAGACCCGGGCTCGGGCGTCCATCCATCGGACTTTTGTCCAGTTCTGGTACGTTTGTTCAATAGAAAGGGAGCGAAGGTTACAATCCAAGTTCCTGATTACTAACCAGTGAAACGGCCGCCATCATTTGCGACTTGAAGTCATTGAAGAGCGCGGGAACCGTAGAAAGGGATTGTTCGCGTCCCAATTTTTCCAGATCGCGCGCCTGCGCAGCAGCTTTTGTCATTCCCAGGTATCCTAATTCGCCCTTCAGGGTATGAGCCACCCGCTCGATCGTCACAGCATCGGAGACCTGCACCGCATGTTCCAAGGCTGACAATTGTTTGGGCGTTTCTTCCGCAAAGATATTCAGCACCTCGCGCATCAGAGCTTCATCGCCGACTCTTTCCTTCAACCCGTCGATACTCCACGTCGTCTCCGGCAAGGTCGACTGCCCGGCAGATATTTTGGGCCATTTGTCATGAAGCAGGTGGATGGCATGCTGCAAACTCGCGCCGCTAACTGGCTTGGTCAGGTAAGCATCCATTCCTGCGGCCAAGCAACGTTCTCTGTCTCCTTCGATGGCGTGGGCGGTCATGGCAAGGATCGGAATGTGAGCTCCAGTGGTACGCTCTTTTTCTCGAATCTCCCGAGTCGCCGTCAGGCCGTCTTTCACGGGCATTTGCACGTCCATCAGAACCAGATCAAAATGCTCCGCGGCGAGCCGGTTCAGGGCTTCTGCTCCATTCACCGCAACTACGGGACTGTGCCCGGCTTTCTGCAACATACCGACAGCTACGATTTGATTTACCGCATTGTCTTCAACCACCAAGATTTTGAGAGGCGGTACCTTCGGAGCGGTGATTGAATTCTCTCCAATCTTTTCCGGATTTTCATTTCGCTGCCCGAGCGCCCGCTGAAAAGCCTGCTGTAATTCCTTCGGACCTATCGGTTTCAGCAACCTGCCGGCAACATCAAGTTGGCTGTACTTCTCCGACGATACCTGATGCCCTGGATAACTCATCATGACTAACGCAGGTTTACAGAGTCGAGGATCATTCCTGATCTCCTCGGCCACTCTGAATCCGGTTCCTTCCCGCAGGCTAGTGCTTATCACTGCTAACCGGAAAGGCTGCTCTCGGTCTGCTGCTTCTCGCAATGCCAGTAATGCGCTACTTTCGTCCTTCACAGCGACGGGGCGCATTCCCCATTGTTCCGTCATGTCGCTGAGAATTCGCCGGACTTCCGCATTGTCATCGACGATCAATACTGGAACCGATGACAATCCGCGATCCTGCAGAGGCGTGCAGGTATCGGCACTTTTTAGCGGAAGCGTGAAATAGAAAGTGCTTCCGTTGCCCTCAGTGCTCTCCATCCACAATTTGCCGCCCATTAATTGCACAATCCGTGAGCAGATTGATAGGCCGAGACCTGTACCGCCGTAAGTTCGGGTTGTGCTGGTATCTGCCTGCGCAAAAGGCTCAAAGATGAGCTTCCGCTTTTCTTCGGCAATTCCGATGCCGGTATCTCTTACCGCAAATTCAAGTTCCACGTTACGATCTTGGCGATGAGTCAGGCAAACCCGAACGATCACTTCTCCCACTGGAGTGAACTTAACCGCATTGCCCACAAGATTGAGCAAGATTTGTTGCAGACGATTTGGATCCCCCAGAAGCCGGGCCGGGACTGCCGGGTCTACCTCGTAGGCCAGTTCCAGCCCCTTGTCGTGCGCCCGCAACGATAGACTTTTGAGCGCGTCTCTGGTCAGATCGTGCAGGTCGAACTCCAACTCCTCCAGCAGGAGTTTCCCGGCCTCAATGCGCGAAAAGTCCAGAACATCGTTGACAACGCCCAGCAGGAAATCGCCCGAAGACTTGAGAATCTCCAGGTACTCTCGTTGATCGTTTGTAAGGCTGCTGTCCAGGAGAAGCTCCGCCATCCCTAAAACACCATTGATCGGCGTGCGTATTTCGTGGCTCATATTAGCCAGGAACTCACCTTTGATGCGGCTGGCTTCCTCTGCCCTATACTTTGCTTCCAGTAATTCGATAGCGATTCGATGTCTCTCGGTAATCGCCGAGCCCACAATCAACCCTACCGCCGACAACACGAACATGAACAGCCGGAATTGGGTAAACATCTCCGGCTCTGGGGGAAACACATGTGCGGCGACGACGATCCCGAAATTCAAGAGCAGCAGTCCAGAAGCAATGCGTTTTATCCCCTGACGAATCGCGATCCAGATCACCGGAATAAAACCCAGGTACATCGGTTTTAGGTTTGCAAAGCGAGGAGAAAACGAGAGCCATAACGAGAACAGCAGGAACGCAACCTGCGCTATCAGTTCAATGACGGTCCAGAAGGTCCACCTTAGGTTATCGGTACGCTCCGCTTTTTCGGATGTATTCGTGAGCAGGCTACGTATCCATGGGAATACATGGATGAGGAGGAACGGCGACACTCCCACCAACGCGATCTCATCCCCGAGAAACCACAACAAACTGGCTTTCGGGAATCCTCGCCATGCGATTGAGTGATCGGCGGCCAAACAGGCCACCCCGACGAGCGTCGACAAAATACATGCACTGGTCGTAACCGCAACATAACGAAATACATCCGCCCGTCTTCGGAGCCCAAGATCAATCTTCATCACGTCCCGCAGCACATATGCGGCACCACCATAGGCAACAGCCATAGCGACGGACCCAATCGTTTCGCCATAAGTGAAAAGCGATTGCCCGTAGAACATCCGACCAGCTAGGGTTCCTCCGAGCGCAACCAGGCCGGCGTATTCTGGTCCGACACCGAGCAGCAGCGCGAGAGAAAGGCCGGCAGCCGGATACCAAACCACGGCGCCGAGTTGTGACAAAAGGATGACCGACGGATCGTTCAGTAGCAAAAACGCGGAGAGGAAAGACAAGCAGATCAACAAACGGCGGGTAATCGCAGCTCGATCCATCGCTGGGATGCTCGGTTTCCGCAACCAGGCACGCAAATTGATCCCGCGTTCTGGACTTTTCATGGGCTCTTGCAACGATGACGCAGCACTGCTTGCACCACGCTGTTCACCGCTCGGGGGCGGAAACACGTCAGTATCTCCCGTGTTCAGCAACGAATTCTGCCGGCCTCGCGATTGGCGCATCGCAAAGTCCGTTATCAGCCACGATCACGCGGTTACGTCCAGACCGCTTCGCCTCGTAGAGTGCCGAGTCCGCGATTGCCAATAGCGCTGTTTCATCCGTCACTTCTCCCGAAACTGTTCCGCCGATACTTACAGTCACGGGTATATCAAAACCTTCGGCCGCGATGGGGGTTTCTGCAACCGCTTGCCGAATGCGCTCCGCCAGCATGGCAAGCGTGCCGTCCGCGCACTGTGACAAAACAATGACGAACTCTTCCCCTCCGTAGCGGCCAACCACGTCGTAAGAACGAAGCGCGCTGCTGATTCGCGACGCCGCTTTTCTCAAGACCGCATCTCCGCTCAGATGTCCGAATGTATCGTTAATCTTTTTGAAGTGATCGAGATCGATCAGCAGAACACCCGTTTGCCGTCTTGATCGAATGCCTCGTTCAAGTTCTGCTTTGAGAAGGTGCAGCGCTGCGCCGCGACTCCAAACCCCGGTCAAATCGTCGTGAGTCGCCTGGTATCGAAGTGCTTCCAGAGCATTGATCAAGTTGCGCTGTAACAGCAAGACCCGGTTCCCCGCCCGAATGCGTGCATGAAGCTCGCCAATATCAAAGGGTTTCGTCAGATAATCGTCGGCGCCGGCGTCTAGGCCCTCAACGATCTCGCGCTTCTCGTCTTTGCCGGAGATCAGCAGAATGTATTGATATCGGTCCGTCTGCCGAGACCGAATGCGTCGGCAAAGCTCAATACCGTCAATTCCAGGCATCATCCGATCGAAAATGAGCAGGTCGGGAGTGACGTGCGCCTGCAGAAGATCCCAGGCCTGAGTGCCGGTCTCAACCGCGAACACCTCGTAGCCCCATGCTTCCAGTCTGGCTTGCAGTACGCGCCGAAATAGTGGATCGTCTTCTGCAATCAGCACTTGCCGGCAGGCGGACTCGCTCGCTTCCACGCCGCCTAGATTTCGAAGCGTGTCTACGTTCAAAGTCGCTATTTTGTGGTTAGCCCCTTCGGTCCCACGTCCATCCCCGGAAACCGTGGCCAGAGGTAATCGCGTATTCATTCGAATCTCCATTCTCGCGAAGCATCACTTCGCAACCACCCTCGTAATCTGTTCGAAGCAAAGGGGAAGGTGCGGTCTCCCGATCCAGAGAGGTCCAGGGATGAGCCAGAGCCGACGCTTTCACCGCATCCTGCAACGCCAATACTCGCTCGCCCATTTTTATCCGCGCCCGCAATTCTGCTGGGATCGGCGGCTTCGTGATGTAATCGTCGGCTCCAGCTCGCAAGCCCGAAACAATATCGCTCTCATTGTTCCGCGCGGTAAGAAGGATCAAGTATGTTGACGACAAAGTCCTGGAAGACCGCACTTTCCGGCAAATCTGAGGTCCGCTCAGCCCCGGCATGACCCAGTCAAGAATCGCGAGGCGCGGTGCGTCCGGAGCCTGCAATTCTCGCCACGCGTCCGTTCCGTTCTGCACAATGACGACCTCATAGTCAGGGGCAAGCAAGCCCCCAAGCAGTGTTTGAAAAAACGGATCATCATCGGCGATTAACAGCTTTGTTTTTGTCATAAATGTATGGGGCGCCCTGCTCCTGATCGCAACACCCTAAGTACCCGAGTACCTCGTATCTGCGTCACGAGCTATCCAGGGCCCCTGCCCCACGCGTCTATCAATGCACGCCCCGTGCCAGCGGGAGCGACCCGTTGCTCTATCCGGCAAATGCTTATAAGTGAACAACTTAGCGATTATGGCTCGGTGCTTTCAACCCGGTGCCCATCGGCCATCCCTACCCCTCTCTGTTTGCCGCCAAGACTGTTGTCTGTATGTCAGACAGGCAGCCTTCCGCCGCGTAATGCACTGATTACACTCATCCTGCCGGCACCATTGACCTCCGACGCATACTCTTCCTCTGCCCGCTCCGCCCGCACTGAAATGCTCTATTCACTACTTAACCTTGGTGAGATTAGGCCTCGACCTTGTCCGCCAAAGCATCGGAATTCCAGTTACTGGACAGCGCCGAGCGAAAAGCGCTCGGTATGAACGGATATTCCGTCGGAACAGAAGCTAAGGAGCGGAATTCAAGAGCGTGATTTTGGAACTCCCCGTGCTTCAGAATCATGTGTGCAAGGTACTGAGCGTCGTTGGATTTTTTAGGAAGTGTCCAGGAGAAAACCGTGATTGGAACTCGACTCTTTGAGGAAATAAGCTTTGCTGCTTCGCGCGAGCGCAGGCTGCACCGGCGGATACCTATCCCTATCCAGATAGAGCTCCGTCCAAAACATAACCCTGTTCCGATTCGCCTGAAAACGAGCGATATCAGCGTGGGCGGATGCTATGTGGAGATGGGCGTCACTCTAGAGCCCGGCACTTCCCTCGACATCGTTCTCTGGCTAGAGCACGAAAAAATGTCGCTCGAAGGCACCGTCGCGACTAAGCATCCCCACTTCGGCAACGGTATTGAATTCGTTGCAGTCCCCCCACAATTAGAGAACCGACTCCAACAGTTTGTTGAGCAGGCCGAAAGCAGCAAAATCATATGAGAATCTTGTTAATCGAAGACAGTCGTATGTTGCGGATCGCAATGGAACGGTCGCTTTCAAAGGCAGGGTACAACGTGACTTCGATCGGCGACGGGCAGCAGGGGCTTGATCTGGCACAAACCACTCATCCCGACCTCATCATCCTTGACATGATGTTGCCCACACTGGAAGGGACAGGCGTACTTCGAGTGCTGAAGAAAGATCCGTTGACGAAGCTCATCCCGGTAGTCGTTTTATCCGGTTTGTCTCAGAAGAATGAGCAGAAGCTTAAAACGGCTGGGGCCACAGCCTATTTCGAGAAATCCAGGTTGGACTTGGACAACAATAGCGGTGCCTTGGTGAGTCTCGTCCAGGAGTTGTTTTCCTGCGCTTAAATCCACCGCATCGTGATGCCCATCATTTGCGCCGAGGGGCTCGACTAATGATCGAGCCCAAAGGCATCC
Organism: Candidatus Sulfotelmatobacter sp.; assembly: GCA_030151135.1. Next base: position 6,542 of record JASLEQ010000395.1, read on the forward strand.
CGACCGAAATTCGTCACCGACCGCGAGAACTGCCAATCAACCTGATCAGCATCTTGCAAGACATTATCTGCAAACCTAATCATCCTTAGGCGGCGCAATCTAACTCCCAGAGCTGATCTCATTCCTATCTGCAATGAACCATCTTCCTACCGTCTGTCGCTTGGAGAATCATTCAGATTCCATACACTTCTCACGTAGACCCTGTTCGGCTAAATACTTGCATGCCACGATCTTGCGAGGCGACACCCTTGGTTGCTAACGTGCATCATGTCCCTACGTTGATACAGAAAAATTTCCCTGGTCAACACCGATTCCAGCACATGGAGTATCGATCCATGACATCTGAAATGACGTTTGAATGTTTATTTGTCTCTCGTGATCCGGAGTTATTCAGGACGATTTCTTCAATCCTCCGTGAATTATCCATTTCGGTACAAATCTGTTTGCGACCCGCAAAGGCATTTGACTTCCTGGCAACATCACAGAGTGATTTGGTCGTAATTGATTGGGAAGGTGACGGCTCGAGCGAATTCCTGCAGAAGATCTGGCAACAAAAGAAGTCGAAGAAACCAACCCTGGTGGCAGTGTCTTCGAACAACTCGCGAGTCGCGGGCGCGCACATTGTGATCAAAAAACCAGTGTCGCGGGAATCCGCCCTCCATTCATTGCGAACGGCATACCGCTACATGCTCGTAGAACATCGAAAAAATGCGAGGCATGCGCTGATGATGCCAGTCACCGCTAGGGTTCCAAGCGGGCAGGAGATTGAGGCGATTGTCACCGATATCGGAGATGGCGGCCTGGGGTTGTGCAGCAGGCAGGCACTCGAAGTCGGCGATGTGCTCCCCATTCAACTCGCGCTTCCCGAAACGCCCCGTAAGATACTCATCCAGGCGCGTGTTGTCTGGACTCGCGATTTCGGCAGGGCTGGTTGTGAGTTCGTGCGAATTCCGCCCGTTGATCTCATGATTCTGAATGAGTGGCTGAAGTCGAGAAGTATTGTAAAAAAACCGCAACTGGCGGTCTAAAAGGTCAAAGGAACCGTTGAATGACGGAAGGATACTTTGAAGCAGCCAAAGCCTTTTCCGCGTACCAGCTCTTCCCTCCTGTATGATGAATGCAACTTCGCAGTTGAACTCCATAAGGAGAGGGTTGATGACTGATCTAGGTGCGGTACTAGCGCAGTTGAAAGCAGAACGATCGAAGCTGGATCGGGCAATTGCGGCACTGACTGAAGTTGTTGATGGAAAGGGAGGCGGCGGACGCGGAGGTAAGCGAGTTTTGTCCGTAGCTGCGCGAAAGCGTATTGCCGACGCACAGCGGGCTCGTTGGGCTAAGTTTAAGGCCAAAAAAGCGGCATAGTAGATTCAGAGTGCTCTCGGGACAAGCCTGTCGGGCTTGTCCTTTTTTCATTTCAACGCAACACCTTTCGCGCAATCAGCCGACATAGTTCTGCGTTTTCTTCTGATAGTCGTGTCGCTCCTATTTCGCGCACGTACCACTTGAGACGACACAACCCTAAACAGTAGAACTTAGCTGTCTCACCCTGGCATCTAATAACTTGTCTTGGAAGGCCGGCGATAGGGCAATTTCAAGTATCTCGCCGAAGCGCTGCTGGGCCTGTAGAGATGGCAAGATAAAACCCTGAATTTCTTGCGCTATTCGGTAGCGGTTATCTTCATCGCTCTTTCGAAGCGTCCGGCCTCCCGCCCAGCCAATGCTGCAAGCGCCAGAGTCATCATCTGGACTGGCAACACCTCAAAGATGGGGCGGACACAATCCGCAACTTTCGGCAGAATGCAAGGCTCGAAGAGGCTATCATCGCTCACCATTTCCGCACTTCCGCCCTGCTGTCGGATGTCGTTCAATAGACGCACGTTTAACTCTCGGGTCTTGGCATCGCCGGCAAAGACGAGAACAAATGTGTCAGGGCTGAGCATTTCGAACGGCCCATGACGGAACGCAGCGCTGCTCATTCCTTCTGCGTGGAAACGATCAGACTCTTTGACGATCAGAGCTCCTGTACTAACCGCAGCCAGTGAAGATCCTCTTCCAACCATAAATAGGTGACGAATTCCATCGAGACGCTGCGCGAAGGCATCGACATGCGTTTTCCATTGTTGAAGATAGGCTTCAACAGCGGGAATAGCCGAATCCAGATCTTGGCAACTGCGCAGGGGATCGCGCGAGCAGAGTATGTCCCCCAACCATTTCAACCCCATCAGTGCGGCGAGGTAGGTCTTGCAAGAAACCGAATACTCTTTCCCCGCTGCGGTCACGATAGCCGCATCTGCTTGCCCAGCTAGCGGACTATCGGGAGTATTGGTGACAGCGACCACCGCAGATCGATGGCGATTCACCTCGAGTAACCGAACCACCTCCGCACTTTGGCCCGACTGCGAAACCGCGACGATCAGCGTCTTCTGATCAAACAGACATTGCTGGTAATGAATCAACTCTGAAGTCTCGACCATCAGTGCGACTGCACCACAATCGATGAGATCTAGTTGAAGCGGATGAAGTGCATGAAAAGAAGAGCCCATTCCCGTTAAAACGATGGCCCGGAACTCACCTGCTCGGAAGCGATCCGCAATGCGCTGTAACGTAGCCAAGGGCGTCAGCACTTTTACCGTTTCCCAAAGCGCCCTTGGCTGGTCAAGGATGTCGCGCAGGTATTCGCCTTCAACGACCAGCGCCTTAGTGGGCACTCTTCCCTCCGTTCGGACCGCAACGGTAGTACCAAACACGCGCAGCGCCAATCAGATTCGTGTCCTCTCCGAGTGAAGCTAATGCCAACTCAGTCTTCTCATGTGGAACAAGGCGGCAGCAGTTTGCGATGGTCTTGCGGATCTCATCCATGAAAAGGTCTGCGCTCTTCATCACACTGCCGCCAAGAATCATGACCTCCGGAGCAAACATTGTGACCAGATTGGCTAATCCCAGGCTAAGATGCTGGGCTTCGTGCTGGACCGCGCGTTTGGCGCACTCATCGCCCGCCAGGGCCAATTCACAAATGCTTTTGCCCGTCAGTTTGTCACGATTGGGATAATTCACCGGAGCGTTATTGCGCATCCATGTGACCATAGCTGGCCCGGCCGCCAATGACTCCCAGCAACCGCGAAAACCACAGTCACACTGTGGCCCAGACGGATCAATCAAGTGGTGGCCGATTTCTGGATGGGCGCCGTTTACCCCTCGGTAAGGCTGGCCATTAATTATGACTCCAACACCAATTCCCGTCCCTATTGTCACATAAACCACGCGTGACTTATTGCGCCCAGCGCCCCACCCCGCTTCACCCAGAGCGGCAGCATCCCCGTCGTTTTCGATCGCTACGGATAATCCGAAGATTTTAGTCAGGTCCTCAACAAGATTCTCTCCGCACCATCCCGGAAAGAAATTGACGTTTTGAAATTCTCCGCTAAGCGCATCCAGAGGCCCAGTCGAGCCAATTCCAATACCCTGAATTTCGCCACTGACCTTCGCGACAGCCTCCCGGAGCATTCTCGTTATACGATCAAGAGCGTCTTCGTAAGGCCCATCTCCTCGCGTCGGACACTCCAGACGCGTCAATACTTGCCCATCCGAATTCACAACGCCAACCGCAATCTTCGTGCCGCCTATATCAATCGCGCCGACCATTTGGCTCCTCAGCAGTCTCACTAATGTTTCATTCGACGATAGCATTCCGAACGCAGCCACGCAGCCCACGCAATCTTTGAATATGCCTACGCCATCATGGTGCGACGTTTGGCCGGCGACTGGATTAGTAAGGGCGAGCGACCGAGCACGCATCCGCATAGACGCGCAAAACTCGTCGAATATGCGCTTGAATCATCGCATGGGGCTCGCCTTCTAATTCTCCCGCCCGAACGCCCTCGTAGTGTTGCGGCATGTATTGGCTGACAAGCGTAAGAGGAAGAGGAGTCCCCTTCAGATTTGCGATCAATCGTTCGGTTTCTTCTCGAACCTCAGGTTGGTTCCAATAATAGCGGCAACGATCGCTGAAGGCGAAGATGCGATCGCGGCGGAGTTCTTCTTCATTTCCATGGTAGTACCCGCGCCACTGCGACGGATCGCGCAACATTGCCGATTCCAGGGCCTCACGCACTCGCGACACTTTGCGCGCTCGCGAATTACCGAACAGTTCCTGCTCGACGGCGCTCAGCGACAACACGGCTTCCCGAAATGCAAACGTCAGCCATGGACCGACCTTCAAGATCGCGAAGTGATCCTCCACCAACTGCGTCAACCCTTCTCTCGATTGATAGTCGGTGGAATGCGCCTCAAAAACTATTCCGGGGTGGGGCGCGAGCGCCGCCGACAAAGACTTAGCTTTCCGCCGGTCGTACGCGAAGATCGAATTTGCCCCGAAGTCCACTCCCGGCTGAACAACCAGCGCAATTACTCTCTCCCATGCCGACTCAAGTTCCAAGTCCGCAAATGCCACCTGAAAGGCTTTCAGCGTTCGATGAACGTCCCGAGCCTGGGTGACGGCAGGCGCTCCGGCCTCTGTTGACTCTCCCCCAGGAGCAGGAACTTCCGTGCCCACAACATAAAGAGGCGCGGGCGAACCCGACTGCAACTCGGTATGCGCCTGCTCGGCAGCTCGGCAAAGAATAGCGGCGCGCGCCGCAACCGTTTCTTCGGACAATCCCGTTTTCGGATCGTCGGCACAAGCCATGCTCGCGTCGAGATGAATTTTCTGATAGCCGGCTAACACGCAGTCCCGTACGAGTTTGCATGCTTTCTCAAGCGCTACGGATGACGCCTCCCGCCTCCAGGGAAATGGCCCGAGATGGTCTCCTCCTAGGAGGACGCGTTCTGCCGGTAACCCGGCTGCCTTCGCAGCGGAGCGTATCCATTGTGCGAACTCAACCGGCGTGGATCCCGTGTATCCGCCAAACTGGTTGATCTGGCTCGAGGTCGATTCGACGTGCAGCAGCGATCCGTCGGCCACGGATTGTTGGATGGCAGCCTCGATCACCGCCGGATGGGCGGAGCAGACTGCATACGTGCCACCGCTCGAAGACCTTGCGTTTGCGCGAATGATCTCTTGCAGTCGAAAAGATGCACCTTGCTGTCCCTTGTCGGAGACGCTCCGCCCCTGCCGCCGAGCCGTTCGTCGCTTCTTTCCAACCACTCTCAAGCCTCCGGAATTTCTTTAATTTACGATCGCTTACTTTTAGTTTCGGGATCATACGCTTGTCAAGTTTTCGAGCGTGCTTTTCTGGTCCATCGCGAAACTCACTTGTAGTCCGGCAACCAAGAGATTGTCGAACAACTCGCCAAGCGCTGAGGACAACTAAAGCTGCGATCAAGAAGAGAGCGTGGTGGCCGCACAAGCAGTCCGACCGTCGGACCGTCAGTTCCAACCCGCTCTTGGCCTTGCCCACGTTAGAAATTTGACAAAAAGGCGCTTGGCGAATTGCTCCGGATGGAGTATGTTGTCCGACATCAAAGTTCGCGTCTGGGGTCTTGAGACGCATCTGCTCTTGCGAGACTTGTCTGCCGCACCCTGTTCTCCCCTGTCCTTGTGCCGGCAACAGGTGACGTCTCGACGACCCAAGAGGAATCCAGCCATGAGGGCTCACTCTCGTCTTTCCACGCTGTTGGTTGCTCTGGTTGTTCTTGCCGTTTCGTCGTCCAGCAAAGCCTCCGATACTTCCGCACCCTCTTTTTCAAGCGACACCGCCTCGGAAAACCATGCCGTACACGTCCAGGAGTTTCCGATTCCGGGCCCTTTGCGCTCCTTCTCCCGGATGGCGGGCATCAGCCAGGAAGTATCACGCGAAGAAGTTCTCCCCGCCCTGAGTTGGAATGTCTCCACCCTGGGATTCGAACTCGGCGACAGGCCAACAGAATTCCTGCTCCTGCTGCGGCGCTATGTCGTCCAAGCAAGAGAGTTATCAGCTCTAGCGGGAACCGAAGGCGTGATTCGCGTTTCGACTTGTGAGCAGGCAAGACCTCTTTTACGCATCCTCGGGTATCGCGTTCTAGGACAGTGCGGAGAAGCGGGTGCTTCGCTACTAACATCCGATGCCGAACGTGCATTTCTTACCGTCGATTCCGGATTCCCCTTGACGGATTTGGAACAGACGCTCGCCGGCGGGGGCAAACCTTTCGAATACTCATACTCCTCTACCCCCGTGCCAGTCCTGTTCACTGAGGACGATTGGACGACCGCGAGTTCCAAGAATCATGTGGAGGACAGCAGAGACCTGCTCGACACCATCTTGAACGATCACGGAGTCGCTCGGCTCTACTGGGCGATCTCGAAGATGGACGCGCAAACGGCTGTCTACCTGGAACGCAATGTTGGAGTGCGGCGTCTGCTTCCGTACTCTGCCACGCTTGATTTCTACGGAAGCCACATTTGCATTCGCAACGGACGCGTCCTGGTGCCAGGCGGACGATCGGCCGATCGGACTTGGGAAGAGATGGCAGGAGCGACTCCACTATCTCCCGCGGAGTTCATCCCAAGATTACTCATAAAAGACAAAGGATGGTTGGCCGCCTATTTCGACGTCCTTTCGACAGTAAACCGCCAGCAACAAAAGGTTCTGACAGAACCGCAACACTTGCGACGATACTATGCTGCGCTCCGGCCTCTTGCCCGGTCCGATAGTGCAACGCGAGGCGTATTCCGGCCATCTCCATGGCTGTTGCTGCTGGTGAGCCAGGTCCCATGGGACCAAGATGGGCAGCCTTGGGTTCCCGGCAATATCGATGTCTGGAGGGATATTCTCAAGAAAGAAGGTTCTCACGCTGGCCGTGAGTGGTCGAAACGACACTCCCTCAAAAATCCCGAAGAGCTGATGGAGGCCATGTTCGCTTTCTCTCGTCAAGATTCCGATGCTCGCGCCTTACAGACCTACATCACTCTTGTCGACCTTGATCGCAGGCGTCCTGTGGAACGTCGCCTCAGTCCGGGAATCGTTCGTTTGATGAGTGAAAAGTTCGAAGATTGCAGCGATCAGTACAAGATCTTCTCCGAGTTTCCTGAAGTGAGCGATGCCTCAATCCGGCTTTTCCTTGAAACAGCAGAAGAATTGATCAAAACTCCTGCCCAGGTCCGCGGCAATGCATTGGGACTCATGCAGGCCAACATCGGGTTGTGGCAAATCATGGCGCGTCAAGGCCAGATTCCCAGGGCGCAGTTGGATGACTCGTGGCAAAGAATTGTAAAACCATTCGCTCGCATCCATTCCACCAACCAACTGTACGATGCAGCGCGCACCTCCCTGTCTGAATTGTCGGCTGCGACCCGCGGAAGCCCCAGTCTCTCGCAAGACGAAATGATCGAACTGCTGGCGGGACCCCGTCAAAATACGACTGAAGGCAAACAGATTCACACGGCAATGGCGGATCGGATTCGATCCGTTCTGAATGGGCAAAGGCTCGTTTCACTCGATACTCTCCTCACCCTGGGTGATGCTCTGAAAGCGAAGGCGGAAGGATCCTCGACCCCGCAATATCTGTCTGATCTCGCAGCCGAACTTCACGACTTCGAGATGCCTCAGCCGATGTTCTCGAACAGTGAACGGACCGAGTGGGCGGCCAGAATCTACAACACCCGACATACCGACGTGGAAATGCGAAGCACCGTTGCCTCGGTGCTCAAATCAACCAAGGCGTCCCGTAGCCAGATTGAAGACGCCCGTGGACAGCTCGTTCCGTTCATGCGAGACACCCTCGTGGGACTCAACTACGCCTATTACGAACCGCCAGGCGCACAAGCGTTGCATAATAATCCTTTATTCGTTCGTTCGCACGATTTTGCCGGTGACACGGTCGAGGGGATCAAAAGCCTGTGGCAGGCGCCGCAATTGTATGGTGTGGGTTATCCGGCCGGCGGCGGTGCGCACCTGGTCGGCTCCTTGGCAGATCTTCCCTACGTTCTCGCGGATCTCGAGCAGGATTTTATTGCCCCGAAAAATATACAAGCGCTTATCTGGAGAGAATTAGTTCCTAGTATCCTCACCAGCGCTGTTCTATCCCGCTGGTGGAACGTCAGTCCACACGAAATGCATGCCGTCGCACTCTATCAAAAGGCCGGCGAAGAACTCTTACTCGGCTCGGAGCATGATGAAGAGCTACGAAGCAAGGTCCTCGAAGTTATCGCCGACCGTTTACCTCCGCGTCGCACCGGTCAAGTGGAAGAATCCATGGTGTCTGGGCACGTTGCGGAACTGCTTCCCTCGATGTTGCCCGCCGATACCTTCTATCTGGCCACAGAGTTCGAACACAAATATCCCAAGCAATGGGAAACGCACGGCATCGCTGCTTCGGAAATTGCAAAGCTGCGGCAGCAGTATCCTGAAGATGTCAGCTGGAAGCGCATCTCGCAGGATTTTGGAGTGCCACATCCGGCCCTGGCACAGACTTACGCTCGCGAATTACTCAACGTGCCTCCTTTGCCGGCCTTCTCGGGCTACGCCAGCCGCCTCTTAGGAGAATCGTGGGATTCTTCCAATCTGTATTGGGCTCGACTCGCCGACGAAACCGGACAATCCCCCGTTGAACTGAACGTATTGGTCCCCGAATTTACCCAGCATCTGATCGAGAGGATCTTCGCGACCGATTTTGAAGATTGGCCCGCCATCCTCCGAGCCATGCACGAGGCAGGTGACGAGTTCCGTAACAAAAGGCTGGCTTCGCTAGCAGAAACATCGAGCCGGCAACAGTAAGTTCGTAAAGAGCCCTCGGTTGATGAAATCAGGGGAGCCCACAAAGGGAAAGTTGCAACTATGGGACGCAGAATACTTCTTCTCTTCGGTGTTGTTTCTTTGGTTTCAGTCGTGGTCTTCGGATATCGCGTCACCCTCCGCGGCCAGGATGATTCCAACTTTCGGGTCGTCGTAAGCATGGTGCAGCTCAATGTGGCCGTCACCGACAAAAATGGCGACTACATCACTGGTCTTCGCCCCCAGGACTTCGTCATCACCGAGGACGGCATCCCGGAAAAATTGGCCACGTTCGCGGAAGGCAACGCTCCCGCCCGCAACGTGAACGACGAAGGATCGCCTGCTGGCCCGGCCGCAAATACTGTCGCGGCGGATCATACCTTCAGTTCTCTTGTCGCGGGCTCCGAAATCTACGTGCTCTTCGATACTAGTAATTACATGTATCGGGACTTTGTCTTCGCCCAAGATGCGATCTCAGATTTTGTGCGATCGCTTGGCAGCGCCGACAAGATCGCCTTCTACTCGTACAGCCGCGATCTGCTGCGTAACACCAGTCTTACTTCTGATCGATCCCAGGTGCTTCGTGGGGTGCGCTCATCGGTGGCCGGAGATTCCGCTGCGCTTTACAACGCTCTCCTTCTCACCGTTAAAGACGCCGCGCAGACGACCGGCCGAAGATTTGTAGTAGTTTTCTCCAATGGCCCCGACAGCTCCAGTGTCGTGCCGCCTGAGGATGTAGCCGAAATCGCCCAGTCGGCTGGCGTTTCTGTCTACATGATCAGCACGCAGGAAGCAAAAATGGAACCCATTTCGACCGCAGTATTCGCCCGCATGACGGCGGCTACGGGCGGCAAAGCTTATTTTGCCAAGAGTTGGAAAGATGAACGGCGCGCCTTTGCATCCATCCGCGACGATCTGGCACATCTATATTCTCTGAGTTACTACCCCAAACCGAATTCGAATAACGGATGGCGCTCGATCTCGGTAAAGGTCGTCAGCGATAAGGTTGGAAAGTACAAAGTGCGAACCCGCAACGGCTACCGTCTCCAGCCAACAAGGTTCTCGGCTCCGCATAGGGCCGCGGCCATAGCTATTCCTAAGGAGACATCCAACTGAAGATCCGGCAGTGCCCCCCCTTAGCGTCTAAGCGACTTGCTCTCGACATCCAGCGGAGATTGCCTATTCGGCGCTGTGAGAGATGTTGGCCCGGGCCTCGACAATATATCGAGATATTCCAAGCGTGCTGCATGAATCACTTCGGTTGATCTTGCTGTGCCGGGAGTTTTTGCGTGACGAGAAAACTCCAGATCGTTTCATTCGCGTTCAGATCCTGACTGGTCTTACCAACGGTTTTTTCGACTTCATATTGCTCGCCGCCGGGCCACGTATTCCCTCCGCCTTTTACGCTGTAGAGCGCGACACGAGCATTCTGCTGGCAGCCGGAGTACGTCTCAACTTTGGTTTCCATGCCACCCTTTTCCTTGGCGGAGATTTTGTCCTTCTCTGGCTTTTCCGCGCAGCGATCGATCTTCGCCCATGCCTTTGCACTATCCTCGGCGGAAATTACCGGCAGACTCAGGTTGTGTTCGGTCCCACCGTTATAAGGCACAACGGGATCGGAAGTGCCATCCAGAATCAAAGCGGAAACCGGCCGCGAAGGCAGACAGATCATCGTCTTGGGCATGTCTGCTCCGACGGCGGCTACCGCCGCGATGCGATCGCTTAATGCACATCCCAGTCGGAGACTCATGATGCCGCCTTCCGAGATGCCCGCGGCGTAGATTCGCGAGCTGTCCACCGAAAACTTTGTGTTGAGCTGGTCCAACATCGCATTGAAGAACGCCACGTCATCGGCCGGCGCGGCCCGCCTTTGCTGCTCCGGCTGTCGCCCGGGCTGCCCTCCGCCCGGATATCCTCCACCACCGTTGGGATAGCCACCACCCGGGTAACCACCGTACCGACGGCGTCGTCCCGGGCCCATGGTCATTGGTTGCCGCTCCGGCGCTTGCACTCCCACATTCCACCGTCCGTGTAATGCGACCGGATAAATGGCGATTACGCCATCCTTGTCCGCAAGCTGATCGAAGCGGGTAAGGCGCTCCATATCGTCGGCATCCTGATTCATCCCATGTAGCAAGATCACGACCGGATAGTGGCGCTGCGGATCGTAGCCTGCAGGTAGCCGCACCATGAAGGTCCGGTCGACCTCGTCTATCGTGACTTTCTCTTTTGTCTCTTGCGACCAGAGAGTCCCGCTAACGAGTGCCACAGCCATGCAGGCGGCGAACCGGCCATAACGGGAGTGAAACACATTCATCAAGTCCATGAAGCGGCCTTCAACGATCTATTCACTGTGCAACAGTCGAATTTCTCGCGTCCGCTAACCGCCTTGACTCCTCCTGGGCACAGAAGAACGCGTCGTTAGCGCACGCGAGTATTGTCCTTACGAAATTGTTCGTTACTGATTTTGATTCGGCGATTCGGATGTTGGGGGCGTCTGTCCCCCGCGAGATCCCTGCCATTGCTCGCGCCGGGCTTGCATCTCGTCCCATTTCTTTTGCTGATCGGGGTTCAGAATCGCACGGACCTGATCATTGGCGGATTTGCGAATGTCCATCATCTTCGCCCGCCGGTCTTCCCGCGAAAGCGATGAGTCGGAGCGCAGAGCTTCCATCTGCGACTGCTCCGATTTTAGGGTCTCCAAAACCTTTGACTGTTGGTCCGACGACAAGCCTAGCCTTTGGGTCAACATTTCGGTGCGCTTCGTCGGATCGAACTGACCCCGTCCGCGATGCTCCGCCGGTGCCGATTGGCTCGCATCGTTATCTTGCGCGAACGCGACCGTTGTAGCCATCCCCACGATGCACAAAAGCGATATTCCGAGTAAGCAGCGAAATCTACGCATAGCATCTCCTCTTCAAAAATCGAGTACTTGTACCTTTGAACCGGATTATGCCGCCAGGAGTTGCGAAATACCTTCACCTTTTACGAACTTTTACTCAAAGCCCCTATTCACCGCGTTTTATTCAGCAAAACCGGGACTATCTTGAACGTGAAAAGACAAAACTTTACCGCGCTCCCATGAGGTTCAGCTTTATCATCGCAACACGCCACGGAACACTGCGGGTAACCGATGACGATCACGAGCATCCCGAAATTTCGTGTGGTCGTTCTAAGTTGGACTTTGTTGCTCTCGGGTCCCTTCGTTCTCTGCCAGAACACCGCGCCCCCGACGTCTGCCAGCGCATTAGTTCCGTCACAAAATGCGCCCTCTGCTGGTGCAGTCGGAAACATCCACGGCTTCGTGAAATCTGGCGGAACTCCGATCCCGGGAGCCCAGGTTTCCATTTCTCAGGATTCCTCGCACACCATCTCAACTTGGACGGATGTAGATGGCAGCTACTCCGCTCCAATCCCCGCCTACGGCACCTACACAGTCCAGGTAAAGATGGTCGCCTTCGCCAACAGTTCTCAGCGGGTGCCGATCGACGCATTCCACACGGTCGCAGATGCGAACTTTAACTTAATTCTTCTGTCGCGGTCGGGATCGACGGCACCTCAGCCAAGAAGACCGCCGGGCCAAGGTTCGCCTCAGCGGGGATTCCAGAACCTTTCGATTCTGCAAAATATGACAGGGCAAGAGAACACTGGCGCAGCAAGCAATGACGTTGTTCCCGCAGGTATGCCGGTTCCTGGAATCGATCCCAACAGCGCGACGGAATCCATCGCCATCTCGGGCAATACAGCGAACTCACTCAGTGGTATGAGCGGCGACGAACTCCAGCAACGCGTCAATGATGCCCGTATGCAGGGCGGTGGATTCGGCGCCCCAGGCAATTTCGGTGGTCCGGCAGGTGCCAGCTTCGGCGGGGCGGGAGGCTTCGGCGGGGGCGGCGGAGGACGCTCCATGACCATCACAGGCCGCCGCGGATTCGATATCAATCACCCGCACGGCTCCGTTTACTATGGCGCGGCAAATTCCGCCCTCAATGCTGCGCCTTATTCTCTAACGGGTCAACCCGATATCAAGCCCGCGTACTCGCAGAACAGTTTCGGAGGCTCCTTGGGTGGGCCGCTCAATATCCCGAAGGTCTATCACGGTGGAACCAAAA
>JASLEQ010000406.1 GCA_030151135.1 Candidatus Sulfotelmatobacter sp.
TGGATTCACGCCGTCTCGCTCGGAGAGGTACTTGCGGTCAGCGGCGTCGTCGCTCAATTGCGCAGGAAGTTCCCTCAACATCGTGTGCTTATTTCCACGACTACCGATACCGGGCAGGACATGGCGCGGAAACGTTTTGGAGAAGAGAACGTCTTTTACTTCCCCATGGATTTCGCGGGGGCGATCCGCCCGTACTTGCGAGCGATGAGCCCGGAACTGGTTATCCTTGTTGAAACCGAGTTCTGGCCGAACTTTTTACGGATGGTCGACGAAAGCGGGACGTGTCTCGCGGTGGTAAACGCGCGCATCTCCGACCGGTCTTTCCCGCGATACCAGCGATTTCGATGGATCTTTCGGCGCACGCTCAAGCATGTCGATTTGTTTCTCGCGCAGACCCAACAGGATAGCGAGCGCCTGCAGTTGATTGGCGCTGATCTCCAGCACATCCAGATCACCGGGAATTTGAAGTTCGACGTGCCTCAGCCTTCGTCTTCTCCAATTGTCGACAGCCTGCGAAGATCATTCGCATCGGATGGCGCCGGGCCGATTCTGGTTTGCGGCAGCACCGTCGAAGATGAGGAAGCGCTTCTTCTTAAGACGTTTGAGAACATCCTGGTTGGTCATCCGCATGCCGTGATGGTTTTGGCCCCTAGACATCCGGAACGTTTCGATGGCGTTGCAAAGTTGATCGAGCGCATGGAGATTGCCTCGTACAGGCGTTCGGCATGGGCTGGAGAGCCGTTGCCAGGCAAGGTATTGCTGGTGGACACAATCGGCGAATTAGCTGCGCTGTACGCGCTTGCGGACGTGGCGTTCGTGGGAGGCAGCCTGGTCCCCCGAGGCGGGCACAATATTATCGAACCCGCGCAGCATGGCGTGGCGATTGTCACCGGCAACCACACGGAGAATTTCCGCGACATCGTTTGGCTGTTCCAGAGCCGTGACGCCGTGAGGATTGTGGGCGTATCGGAGCTGCCGCTGACGCTGATGCATTTGCTGGATCATGAAGAAGAGCGCCGGGCGCTTGGGCGCAGGGCGAAAGAAACAATTCTCGCGCAGATGGGCGCCACTTCCCGCACGATGGATGCACTGAAAACTTTATTAGTGAGCGACGGCGATTCTGCGCCGGCCTCACAGCACGCAGCTCACAGGAATTGAATCCTCTCTCCACCATTTACGGTGCGGTCGTGCGGACGCGCAACGCGTTCTACGATAGCGGACACTTGCCTGCGCGTCGACTGGCGGGTCCGGTCGCCAGTGTGGGGAACTTGTCGGCGGGCGGGGCAGGCAAAACACCATTTGTATTGTTGCTCGGAGAATTGCTGAAGACCCGCGGGCTGAAGTTTGACGTGCTTTCGCGCGGGTACGGGCGAAGGACGAAAGGCGTGCGGCTCGTTGATCCGGGCGGACTCCCACAGGAGTTTGGAGATGAGCCGCTGCTGATAGCGCGGAAACTGCAGGTCCCAGTCATTGTTGGAGAGGATCGCCACGAGGCTGGCCGTTTTGCCGAGTCACAGTTCGGACCACAACTGCATTTGCTGGATGACGGTTTCCAGCACCGAGCCCTGGCGCGTGATTTCGATATTGTTCTCGTCACTCCGCCGGACGCGAGTGATCGGCTGCTCCCGCTTGGACGCTTACGCGAACCGATTGACTCCCTGCGCCGGGCGGACGCCATTGTGCTGGCAAGCGGCGCCACGCCCGAGTCTTTCTCGCTGGAAGGCAAGATCGTGTGGCGCGTGAAGCGCGGAATTCTGCCTGAAGCAGTACCGTCGCGACCGCTTGTCTTTTGTGCAATCGCCCGGCCGCAGGCTTTCCTGCTGCAATTAAAGACCGCAAACATCGAACCTGCCGCGCAGGCCTTTTACCGGGACCATCACGCCTACACTGAAAAAGATGTTCGCGAATTGCTGGAACTGAAGAAGCGCAGCGAAGCCGGGGGGTTCGTGACCACGGAAAAAGATGCGGTCAATCTCGGGCCCTATCTCTCAGCCTTACAACCGCTCTCCATCGTGAAGGTTCGGATGGAGCTGGCGGACGCAGCTAACGCGGTAGATACCATGTTGCGCACCATTGAGCAACGGAAGCGGGGCGCGTGAGAGAATCGGTTGCGCGGCGCGAAAGTTCAACATGCGGGCGGACGCCGGACGCTTCGGCAATGCCTGCGGGAATGAAGGCGCGACCTGGGCTGATGCTCCATGACTAAGCATCCTAAAGAAGGCGAGCGGCTGAAAAAAATCGTCGAATCGTTTTCCAAGGTCACGATTACCGTGCTTGGAGACCTGGTCGCCGACGAGTTCGTCTTTGGAGAAATTTCGCGCGTGTCGCGGGAAGCTCCGGTGCTGATCCTGAAGCACCGCGAACGCACAGTCCTGCCGGGAGGCGGAGCCAACGCCGTCAACAACCTTGCTGAACTCGGCGTCAATGTTCTGCCGGTAGGCATTGTGGGCGAAGATGAGGTTGGGCGTCTGTTGATGAAGCATTTTCGCCACAAAAAGATTCCGGTAAGCGGCGTTCTCAAGGACAAGAGCTATACCACGGTGACGAAGACGCGCATTCTGGCTGGGATGGCGCACACCTCTCGTCAGCAAGTCGTGCGTGTGGATCGCGAGCCGCAGACGGTGCCGAACGCGCATCTGACGCGGGAACTCTATCTTGCTGCGCGCAATTACGCGCATGCATCGGATGCGGTGCTGGTGTCGGATTACGGATACGGCGCCGCCACGCCGGCCATCGTCAACACGCTGCGGGAAAAAGGAAAGGTCGGTTCTCTACCGATCGTGCTCGATTCGCGTTACCGCATGTTGCAATATTCCGGAATCACGGCTGCGACACCGAACGAGCCCGAGGTGGAAGAGGCGCTGGGCCTTCGAATCGGGCACGACTGGGAAAAGCTGCTTTCCGCGGGCGATGAACTGATGCGCCGCATGAAGCTGCAGTCGCTGGTGATCACGCGCGGGCGCGATGGTATGGTGGCCTTCAATCACAAGCACAAACCCGTCGATATTCCGATCTGCGGGTCCGATCAGGTCGCGGATGTTACAGGCGCGGGCGATACCGTGATCGCGGCATTCACAGCTGCGCTGGCGGCAGGTGCGACCACCGAAGAAGCGGCCCAGATCGCCAACTACGCCGGTGGGATTGTCGTGATGAAGAGAGGCACGGCAACGGCTTCCCCAGATGAACTGCTAAAGGCAATCGACCAAACGCCTCCGGCTACAAGACCTCATTGAGCGCGCAGAAGAAAATCCTGAGCCGTTCCGAACTCATCCGCCAGGTTGCGGACTGGAGAAGCGCAGGAGAGCGCATCATCCTCGCCAATGGAAACTTCGACCTGCTGCACGTGGGACATGTGCGTTATCTGGCAGGAGCGAAAGCGTTGGGTGGCAAAGTCGTGGTCGCAGTCAATTCCGACAATTCTGTGCGGGCACTCAAAGGAGAAGGTCGTCCGGTCATGCCGGAGCAGGAACGAGCCGAGATGGTGGCCGCACTGGCCGACGTTGATGGAGTGGTGATCTTTTCGGAACTCGATGTACGGGCCATCATCCGTGAAATTCGACCGGATGTTCAGGCCAAGGGAACCGATTACACGGTTGACACGGTTCCGGAGCGCGATACGGTAGCCGAATACGGCGGACGAGTCGCGATTGTTGGAGATCCGAAAGGCCACTCGACTACCGAGATTCTTCGCGCAAGACTCGCACCGAGGAAATGTTGAGTTCATCTTCTTCAGAGCGTGCCAAAGTGGAACGGCTACTTATCGTGCGGTTGAGCGCCATGGGCGATGTGATTCATACGCTTCCGGCATTCCAGGCACTTCGCGATGCATTTCCCGAGGCGATGATCGGATGGCTCATCGACGAGCGGTGGAGTGCACTGCTTTGCGCGCCTGGAACGCCGCTGCGAGGGTCGCGATCGACGGGCAGACCTTTGGTCGATTGGGTACACCCAGTGGATCTCAAGGGTTGGGGCAGATCTTTTTTTTCGATTCGCACAGCCGAGCAAATTGCTCGCGTCTGGAACGACGTGCGATCCGCGCATTACGATGTCGCAATCGATTTGCAGGGAGCGATTCGATCGGCCGTGCTCGCCCGCTGGTCGGGAGCTCCGGTCGTGTGGGGCGCATCGCAGACCCGCGAGACTCCGGCGAGTTTGTGGTACACGCGGAAGGCGATTGTGCGCGGGGCACATGTGATTGAGCAGAACGTTTCGGTTGCGGAGGAGATTCTTGGCGCCAGAGTAAGACCTCCACGAGTGCAGTTTCCGAAGAGCGACGCCGCAGAGGCGACAATCCAATCGAGGCTGCATGAAATGGGAATTGGCGACTTCGCAATTCTGAATCCTGGCGCGGGATGGGGTGCGAAGCGTTGGCCTGCGGAACGATATGGGGAGGTGGCGCTGGAGTTGTCAGCTTGCGGCGTGCGGTCGGTTGTCAATTTCGGACCGGGCGAGGAAAGTCTGGCGAGCAAGGTCGAATCCGGCAGCGGAGGTTCGGCGCGAAGTTTGCAATGCAGCATCAGTGAATTGATTGCACTGACGCGAAGGGCTCGGCTGTTCATCGGCGGAGATACCGGGCCTTTACATCTGGCTTCGGCGCTCGGAATCCCGGTTGTGGGCATCTATGGTCCGACAGATCCCGCGCGGAACGGGCCTTATGGCACGAAGAGTGTCGTGCTGCGGAATCCAGCCAGTCAGACTACGCACTCGCGAATTCCTGATCCCGATGAAGCGATGCTTGAGATCACGGTGGAAACTGTCGTGGAAGCTTCCCGCAGATTACTCGCCGACAGGCAGTTAGCGCGCGGG
>JASLEQ010000430.1 GCA_030151135.1 Candidatus Sulfotelmatobacter sp.
AGGAAGCCGCTGCCCGCTTCTCCGACAAGACCGCGGCCGAGCTTCTTCCTGTGAGCATGCATGCTACGCCGCAGGCCCAGAGCTCAACCGGCGTTGCTTCCAGCTCGACCGGGGCCACGCCAGCCGTGAACCTTGCGGCCGAGCAGAAAGCTCAGATGGCGCAAGCCCAGAGTGCCGCCGCCGGCCCGCGCTACACGGGCGAGCCGATTTCGGTCAATCTGAAAGATGTCGATCTCAAAGATTTCTTCCGCCTTATCCACGAGATCAGCGGCCTCAACGTTGTGCTCGATCCTAACGTGCACGGCACCCTGACGATCGTGCTCGATGACGTGCCGTGGGATCAGGCCCTCGACATCGTTCTCAAGAACAACGATCTGGCCCGCGAACTCGAAGGCAACGTCTTGCGCATCGCCACGGTCGACACTTTGAAGAAAGAAGCCGACGCCCGCCGCGCCCAGATCGAGTCTGAGGCTCTGGCCGTCGAAAAGGTCTCGGTGACCCGCTTCTTGAGCTACGCCAAGGCGAAAGACGTCATTCCAACCATCAAAAAGTTCCTCTCGCAGCGCGGTGATGTGGTCGCGGATGACCGCACCAACGCTGTCATCGTGAACGACATTCCGAAAGTCATTCCGGTTGTCGACCGCATGCTGACCCAGTTAGACCGCAAGACGCAGGAAGTTGAAATCGAAGCGCGTGTCGTAGCGGCTACCCGTCAGTTCGCGCGGGATATCGGTACACAGCTCGGCTTCGGTTGGGGCAACAGCGCCACCAACGTCGGTGGCGCCAGCCAGGTCGGTACTTCTCCGGAAGGAGTGTTCGGTGGACCGCCGCCGTTCTACTCAATTATCGGCACCACCGCGCCGACCGGTACGACTCTGAACCAGATTCCGCTGTTCTCGAACCTGGCCGTCACCCAGCCCACCAGTGGCCTCGGATTCCAGACGTCATCGGGGAACGTCCGCATCGACGCCGTCCTGACAATGGCTGAGTCGCGCGGCTTGCTCAAAGTGCTCTCGCGTCCGCGGGTTGTCACGCAGAACAACATCCAGGCCCTCGTAAAACAGGGTGTGCGTGTTCCAATCGTGACGCAGGCGCAGTTGGGCGGTCCGCCGACCGTTACCTACGTTGACGCTTTCCTGCGGTTGACCGTCACTCCGCAGATCACCTCGGAGAACACGATCTTCCTGAACGTCGACGTCGAGAACACTACGCCGAACTTCGGGCAGGAAGTCCAGGGCAACCCCGAACTGATCACTCAGCAGGCCACCACGCAGGTCCTCGTGACCGATGGCGGCACGGTAGTGATCGGCGGCGTTATCCAGACACAGAACTCGATCAACATCACGCAAGTTCCCCTATTGGGCAGCTTGCCGGTCCTCGGAAACCTGTTCAAGCATACGCAGGTCAACACCCAGAACCAGGAGTTGATCTTCTTCATCACCCCGCGAATCATTCAGACATAGTCTGAACTCGCAGACGCGATCGAGAAATTCAGCCGCCGGCCTGAAGAATCCCTCAGGTCGGCGGTTCTCTTTCTAGTCATCGGATCCGAGCCACGGCCAGGAGGCACGCGGTCCTTCTCTCGAGTCGTACTCGAGGCTGCTGCTAAACTTCTCTCGATGGATTTCGACATTCGCCAACTAAGACTTCGCGAGCACTTGGCCGCGAGTCGTTACGATGCTCTTCTCGTCAGTCACCTTCCCAACATCCGATACCTTTGTGGCTTTACCGGCAGCGCCGGGCTGCTCCTGGTCGAGGCAAAGCGCAGCACGTTCTTCACCGACGTCCGCTACGACACGCAGGCTCACGAAGAAGTGAAGGGCGCCAAAATTGTCATCGCCCGCAAAGCTCCGCTCGAAGCCGTGGGAGAATTCCTGGCGAAACGCCGTAAGGGTTCTCGCCGGCAGACTGTCGGCCTCGAGTCCGACCACGTCACCCTCTCCGAGAAAAAGCGTCTCTCCCAATCTCACCTGGCTGGCGTCCTCTTTAAGGATGCGCCCCCAATGGTCGAGCGCTTCCGCATGGTGAAGGATGAAGAGGAGATCGCAAGAATCCGCGCCGCCGTGCAACTTGGAGCGGAGATTTTCGATCGCGCCCTGGAAGTCTTGCGCCCGGGAGTGAAGGAGGTCGAGGTCGCCGCAGAAATGGAGTTGGCAGCGCGCCAGGGCGGGGCTGAAGCTATGTCTTTCGAGACGATCATCGCTTCTGGTGCGCGATCTGCTCTTCCTCACGGCCGCGCATCCTCTCAGCCCATCGCTTCCGGAGCGTTCGTGGTCTGCGACTTCGGTGTTATACTTTCAAGTTATTGTTCGGATCAGACCCGTACTGTATGGGTCGGCAAGCTTTCGGACGACGCCAGGCAAGCCTATGAGGCCGTACGTGAGGCGCAACAGGCGGCGATCGAAGCGATTCGGCCGGGCGTCAGGGCGGGCGATGTAGATGCCGCTGCCCGAAGTAGTCTGCGCAAGTCCGGTTTTGGTCGGTACTTTACCCATTCCACCGGTCATGGTGTAGGCCTTGAGATCCACGAGGCCCCCCGAATCGGTGACGGCCAAAAAGAGCTGCTCCAGCCGGGCATGGTCATTACCATTGAGCCCGGGATATACTTTCCCGGAAAATGGGGAGTGAGGATCGAGGATATCGTCGTGGTGACCTCCGGCGGTTGTGAGGTTTTAACCCCGACAAGCAAGGATTTTATAGCTGTCTAGTCTTCATGCAATGCAATGGCCGGGCAGGCTCCGCTCCCGGCTCGTTTGGCGCGCGTCAGGCGCGCGGCAGGGATAGAGAAACGGTCCCACCATACACAAATGAATCAAAAAGAGCTGAAAGAGTTAATCGAGTTCTTAATCGAGAAGGACATCGCTGAGTTCGAGCTCGAACGCGGCGACGTCAAGGTCAAAATCAGGCGCGCCGGCGAGCAGACCGTCGTCCACTCTCACGCGGACCCGCGGTATTATGCAGTTCCGCCTGCACCACCAGCGCCTGCAAGTCCGGCTGCCCCGGCACCTGCCGTTGCCAGTGCTCCGGCCGCACCCGCTCCGGAAGAAGGCTTGCACACTGTCAAGTCTCCCATCGTGGGGACCTTCTATGAAGCGCCCTCGCCCGGAGCTCCGCCCTTCGTCAAGGTCGGCGACGTCGTTGAGTTGGGACAGGTCATTTGCATCGTCGAGGCCATGAAGCTTTTGAACGAGATTGAATCCGATGTCGCTGGCGAGATCGTCAAGAAGCTCGCGACCAACGGACAGCCGATCGAATATGGCCAGGAACTGTTTGTCATCCGGCCGAAGAAGTGATTTTGCGGTTTCTAGGCGCGCTTACTTGCGCGCCTTTTTCTGTCTGAGAAACTGGGGTTGCAATGGATCCGTCTGGCTATTATTTCCAAAGCAAACACTCCAAAGACTCTCGTGAGTAAGGAAACTGAGAGCTTGCAGCTGAAAGCTGAGAGCCGAATTCATGTTTAAGAAGATCCTGATCGCCAATCGCGGTGAAATTGCCTTGCGCATCATCTGTGCGTGCAAGGAGTTGAATGTTCGTACGGTTGCCATCTACAGCGAAGCCGACCGCAACTCGCTGCACGTCCGATTTGCCGACGAGGCCATCTGCATCGGTCCGCCGCAGCTCGCTCTCAGCTACCTGAATATTCCTGCGGTAATAAGCGCTGCCGAGATTGCCAACGTCGAGGCCATCCACCCGGGATACGGTCTCCTCGCGGAAAACGCCAATTTCGCCGAAGTCTGCGAGATGAGCGGGATCAAGTTCATCGGACCGCGGCCCGAAGTCACGCGCCTGATGGGCGAAAAAGAGAAAGCCCGCTCCGCCATGAAGAAGGCCGGCGTCCCCATTCTTCCCGGCTCCGACGGCATCATCGCCAGCGAAGCCGAAGCCCTTGAGTGGGCCAAGCAGGTCGGATTCCCCGTCATCATGAAAGCCTCAGCCGGCGGTGGCGGGCGCGGTATGCGCATCGTCCGCAATGATGAAGAACTCCCGGGACTGTTCAAAGCCGCCTCGTCAGAGGCCGCCGGAGCCTTCGGCAACGGCGACCTTTACATGGAGAAGTATGTCGAGCATCCGCGCCATATCGAGTTCCAGGTCCTGGCCGACGAGCACGGGAATGTCGTCAGCCTCGGAGAACGCGAGTGCTCCATCCAGCGCCGCCACCAGAAGTTGCTGGAAGAATCGCCCTCGACCCAGGTCACGCCGGAATTGCGCAAGGAAATCGGCGAGGTCCTCTGCAAGTCACTCGCCCATATCGGCTATTGGAACGCCGGAACCATCGAATTCCTGATGGACAAGAATCGGCAGCTCCACTTCATCGAGATGAACACCCGCATTCAGGTGGAGCATCCGGTCACCGAGATGGTCACCGACGTCGATCTGGTGAAGAGCCAAATCATGATTGCCGCCGGCGCGAAGTTGTCCGATGTACTGCACGGCCCCATCGTTCATCGCGGGCACTCCATCGAATGCCGCATCAACGCCGAGCATCCAGAGAAGTTCACGCCGTCCGCCGGAAAGATCACTGCATTCCATCCTGCCGGCGGCACAGGAGTCCGCGTCGACACGGCGGCCTATGCCGAAGGCGTCATTCCACCCTATTACGATTCCCTGATTGCGAAATTAATTGTCCGTGCCAAAGACCGCGACGAAGCGGTCTCACGGATGAGCAGAGCCCTTGAAATGTTCATCGTCGAAGGCATCTACACGACGATCCCGCTGCACAGAAAAATCCTGGCCGACCCGGACTTCCGCGCCGGTAACTTCGACACCGGATTCATCGAACGCTTCCTGGCGAAGAACAACAAAGCGGTTTAGACAAGTACTGCTAACCAAAACGTTCCCCGCCCATCTGATCCTCTGGAAAGGATGAATCGCTTATGAAGGGTCTCAGGTTATTGGCTCTCGCAGTTCTCGTCCTCGGTGGAATGCTAGTCCCACTCCAGAGTCAAACCACGGACAACCCAGCAAACCTTCCCCAACGCGATGGCTCTCACGACTTCAATTTCCTCATCGGCGACTGGAAGGCTCACGTCCGCCGACTTCCAGACCGCCTAAACAACTCGAACCAGTGGGATGAATACGATGGCATTTCGAACCATCACAAGCTCCTCGACAGCAACGCGAACTTCGAACAGTTCGAAGTGACCAGCACCGACAAGAAACTTCACATCAAGGCGCAAACGCTACGTCTCTATAACCCGCAGACGCGCCAATGGAGCATCTACCTCGTGGACCTCGATAACGGCACTCTCGACACTCCGCCGGTTGTGGGCACGTTCACGGGCAAGCGCGGAGAGTTTTTTCATCAGGAGACCCTCAAGGGTCGCACGATTCTGGTACGGTACGTCTGGCTCGACCTCGGACCGAACTCGGCCCGTATGGAGCAGTCCTACTCACCAGATGGCGGCAAGACTTGGGAAGTGAATTGGATTTGTGAGCTGTCGCGCTGAAGAGGATTATTAAACATCGTATGATCCCGATTCCCAGGCTTTACCCCATTCTCGACGCGACGTGCTTCTCCGATCTCAACGCCCTGCTCTCTGCCGCGCAGGATCTCGTCTCCGCCGGCTGCACCGTCCTCCAATACCGCAACAAATCCGGCAGCGCCCGCGTGATGCTCGACCACGCCCACGAACTAAAAAAACATCTCGGCGACTCGGTCACTCTCATCATGAACGACCGTGCCGATCTATGCCTCGCCGCCGACTTCAAGGGCGTCCACGTCGGCCAGGACGATCTTTCCCCCGAATCCGTCCGTAAGATCATCGGCCCAAATCGTTGGCTCGGCGTCTCCACCCACAATCCCGAGCAACTTCGCGAGGCCGATCTTACCTCCGCCGACTATCTCGCCATCGGGCCAGTTTTCGCCACAACGAGCAAAGAAAAGCCGGATCCGGTCGTCGGCCTCGAAGGAGTCCGTCGTGCGCGCGATATCACTCGTAAGCCGCTGGTCGCCATCGGCGGAATCACTCGTGCAAACGCTGCTTCAGTGATGGAGGCTGGCGCCGATTCAGTCGCCGTCATTTCAGACCTTGTCCCCGATCCCCGCAAATCAGCAGAGGAATTTTTCCGCATCTTAAGGTAAAGTCTCAGGCATTGCGAATGTGGGCTTTCAGTTGTCATCAAGTCTCTCTTGTCATCCTGGGGCCTGCGCCTTTTGCAGGCCGAAGGACCTATGTACGTGCCGGCAGCGCATCTGCCGCCAGCGTACGGCATAGACCTTCGTGGCAAGCAACAAGCCCAAGATGACAAAGCGTAGCAATAGCGGGAAAGCCAGGGGGAACTTCTGACCACACCGACAACCACTCCACCTGCCGCCAACACCGACTGGGACATCCATAGCCACCAAGACAAAGAACTCGTGCAGGGACTCGGCCTGACCAGTGCCACCATGCTGGTCATCGGCTCGATGATCGGCTCCGGTATCTTCATCGTATCGGCGGAAATCGGCCGCGAAGTGGGCTCTCCAGCATTGCTGATCGGCGCCTGGGCCGTCACCGGCTTCATGACCATCGCGGCCGCTCTCTGCTATGGCGAACTCGCCGCCATGATGCCCCGCGCCGGAGGTCAGTACGTTTACCTTCGCGAAGCGCTTGGTCCTCTCTGGGGATTTCTTTACGGCTGGACACTCTTCCTCGTCATCCAGACCGGTACCATCGCCGCGGTGGGCGTGGCGTTCGGAAAATTCCTC
>JASLEQ010000440.1 GCA_030151135.1 Candidatus Sulfotelmatobacter sp.
CTGGAAAGATTCCGGCGATGCCATTGTTTATGAAGATGGCAGACAGGTCGATACCCCTATTTCGACCTGCGAAGAACAGGCTTTCGTTTACGTGGCGAAACTGCGGTTATCAGAAATGTTCTGGTTCATGGACGAGCCGGAACAAGCGAGAAAGATGTTCGATGAAGCCACAGAGTTAAGAAATCGCTTCAATGAACGGTTCTGGATGCCCGACAAGAAGTTCTACGCTCTTGGGCTGGATTCTAATCGGCGTCAGATTAAGTCAATCAGCTCCAACCCCGGGCATCTACTGACGTGCGGCATCGTCGAGAAGGAGTTTGCCGCACCGGTGGCACGACGGCTATTGCGCTCCGACATGTTCAGTGGCTGGGGAGTTCGAACACTCTCCGCCGACCATCCTGCATTTGATCCCTACAGCTACCACAGAGGTTCCGTGTGGCCGGTTGAACATGGCAGTTTCGCAATGGGAATGATGCGCTACGGGCTAATAGACGAGTTACACATTATTGCCAAAGCGATGTTCGAAGCCACAACTTTGTTTCACTACAATCGCCTTCCAGAGTGCTTTAGTGGACATCCGCGCGACGACGAGCATCCATTTCCGGCCCTCTATCCAAAGGCGAATTGGCCACAGGCTTGGTCTTCGTCGTGCTTGTTCTCGATCTTGCAGGCGATGCTGGGCTTGTATCCGTTTGCCGCAACGAACTTGCTCTTGCTGGATCCTCATCTGCCCGAATGGCTGCCAGAGATCACGCTCCGAAATCTGCGTGTCGGAAAGAGCGTCGTAAGCCTTCGGTTCCGTCGCAAGGGCGAGCGAACGCATTTTGATGTCTTGGAAAAGCGGGGAAGCTTGCATGTCGTTCGGCAACCGAGTCCGTGGTCACTGACGGCGGGCGTAGGCGAGAGGATCAAGGACGTCATGGAAAGCCTGATTCCCTAAAATTCCGGGTACGGAGAGATCATGAAGAACCCTATTGGCCGTAAACACTGGGCAATTGCCGAAGGCTACATCCCACCCTCAAGCCATGGGCCCGCGCCAGAAATGACGAGCCACGAGGCAGTCTGCCTTCTAAATGCATCGGATGACGAAGCACATGTCGAAATCACGGTCTATTTTTCCGATCGTGAGCCCGTCGGTCCATATCGCATCACTATCCCTGCCCGCCGCACGCAGCATGTACGATTCAACAATCTGCAGGATCCTGCCCCTATCCCGAGGGGCACGGATTATGCCAGCACCATCGAATCGGATGTGCCGATCGTAGTCCAGCACACACGTCTCGATTCTCGTCAGGATGCGAATGCGTTGTTGAGCACAATTGCCTATGCTGGTGCGGAATAGATAAAGTGCACAGCCGCGCTCAGCTATCTATGCGGAGGCAGTCATTGAAAGCCGAGAAGGAATCTGACGGGCGACCTGCGCAGGGTCTGTGATTGAGATCACGATCTTTGATGATCCTGCGACGACAATGCTTCAGAACCTCTGTTTCTTGCGGCAATCGTACGAGTTAGGAAGCTGATCGCGATACTGACATCACAGTTCAATCACACTCTATTGTGATCCTAGTCGTCGTTCCGGTCTCGACTCAAAGCTAGCCTGAGAAGTTTCCTGCCACGCCGTCATGCGCGAAACCGTAAAGAAGCTATGGCCCGAGATTGACTGGATTGAGAATGCCACACTAGGGGAGCAGGTTACACAAACCTGGATCAAGGCACTCGAACGCAGTTCACTGCAAGCGGAGGATTTGAACCAGATTCCGTTCACATTGCTGGTCCCGAACTGCCCCATCACATTCTTGGAGCACAAGCGCTGCGTGGTACACATCGCTCGCGAGAGTGCCAAGGCTATGAAAAATTTCATGGGCCGAGCCTTGCCGGTGGACATGGATGCCGTGATCGCCGGGGCAATTCTGGCCGACGTGGGCAAATTGCTCGAATACGAGTTGGGGCCGGATGGCAAAAGCCGCCAGAGCGAACGCGGAGAGGCGCTGCGGCACCCGTTTACGGGAGTGGCTCTCGCGCTGGAGTGCGGAGTGCCAGATGTCGTCTGTCACATCATCGCCGCGCATGCTGCGGAAGGCGATCTCGTAAGGCGCACGACGGAGGCTTTCATCGTGCATCACGCGGACTTCATGGCATTTCTCCCATTCAAGAATCCCAAGAACATCAAGGTGCAGCCGAAATAGGAGATCCCAGATTGACGATTCCATCCACACAGCCTGCAAAAGAGACGGTCACCGCTGCTATGTCGCGCTGGGCGGCCGGATTGAAGTTTAAAGACCTCTCACCCGAAGCGGTATATCAGTCCAAGCGTTTTCTGCTCGACTCGTTCGCCTGTGCGTTAGGAGGCTATCAGCAGCACGAAGTGTCGATCGCGCTCGACATTCTCGGCGAAATCGCCGGCCGTGGATTCGCAACGATTATTGGTACCAGAGACCGCGTCGATCCAGTTTCGGCGTCGCTGGCGAATGCGCTGATGATCCGGTGCATGGACTACAACGACATTTATTGGAAGCAGGACCCATCGCATCCTTCGGACATCTTTCCGGCGGCCATAGCTTGTGGCGAGCGCGCGAGGAGCAATGGCGAGGAACTCATTGTCGGCTTGGTGCTGGGACATGAGTTCGAGATGCGCCTGTGCGAGGCCGCCTTCCCGGGAATTCGCGAGCGCGGCTGGCATCACGCAACGTTGACTGCATTTGTTTCGCCCATAGTCGCTGGGCGCATGCTACACCTCACTTGGGAGCAGATGCAGCACGCAATCGGGATTTCTGCTAGCCGCCATTGCACGCTTGGTGCTGTCACCGCGGGTAAATTGACGATGATGAAGAACACCGTCGATCCGATGGCGACACAGAGTGGGGTGTTGGCGGCCTTGCTGGCGGAGAAAGGTTACACGGGCCCAGAGCATGTCATCGATGGAAAAGAGGGCCTGACGCATGTCTTCAAGCCGGAGTGGAAGCTCGATCTGCTGACCAGCGGATTGGGCGAATCATGGCGCATCACGCAGTGCGGGATGAAGGCATTTCCGACTGAGGCCCTGACTCACACGCCAATCTCAGCTGTCCTCGACATCGTGAAATGCCAAGATCTGCAACCAGAGCAGGTGAGCAAGGTACATATCCGCTCGCTGGCTCGTGCGGCAGACATTCTTTCCGATCCCAGCAAATACGACCCGCATACAAAAGAGACTGCGGATCATTCTCTTCCTTATGTGATTGCTGCGGCTTTGGCCGAGCGGCAGGTCACGCCTGTGCAGTTCACGATGGACAAAATCATGAATCCCAGGATCCGCGAGCAACTGAAGAAGGTCGAGGTCGTAGCAGATCCCGAGATCGAAAAAGTGTTTCCAGCTTTACAGAGGGTAATCGTGCGTATCGATACGACAGACGGACGCTCATTCAACAAACAACTGGACTATCCGAAAGGGGATCCGCGGAATCCGCTCACGGATCAGGAGCTTGAGGAGAAGTTCTCCGCACTTGCAGAAGGCGTGCTCTCGACAGGCGCCCAAAACCGCGTAAAGGATGCGGTCTGGAACCTGGAGCGAGTCGACTCCATTAGTGAGCTGATGGCACTGATGGAGGCAGATGTACGCAAGTCGAAAAAATCGAAAGCCAACAACAGATCGAACGGGTCGCGGCGGGCAAGCCGAAAGCCGGCGCTGGTGTAGCGGATCCGTTTGTTGTCGCACAGATTGAGATTGGCAGTTGCGGGAGATCTTATGCCCCAAACAATCGTCGAAAAACTCGCACAGCTTCACCAAACGCAAGGGCCATCGCGGCCACTGCAGTCCGGCGATTTCCTGTCCATCCGGCCATCGCATGTGCTGACGCACGACAACACCTCGGCCGTGATGAGCAAGTTCAAAGCGATTGGGGCAAAGAAAGTATTCGATCCAAGGCAACTGGTGTTTGCGCTGGATCATGACACCCAGAATCACGATGAGGCGAACCTCAAGAAGTATCGGTTGATTGAGACGTTTGCCTGCGAGCACGGAATCGACTTCTACCCCGTGGGATCGGGCATCGGTCACCAGATTATGGTCGAGCGGGGCTATGTGGTGCCGGGATCATTTGTTGCTGCGTCCGATTCCCACTCCAACATGTATGGCGCCCTGGGGGCGATCGGCACCCCGATTGTCCGGACCGACGCCGCCACTGTCTGGGCGACAGGCGAATTCTGGTGGCAGGTTCCCCGGACGATTCAGGTTGTGTTGGAAGGCAGACTGCCGGAGGGCGTGACCGGCAAAGATGTGATCATCGCGCTCTGCGGACTGTACAACCACGACGAGGCGCTGAATGCGGCGATCGAATTTTCCGGGCCAGGCGTGGCGAGCCTCTCGATGGATGCGCGCTTCTCGATCGCGAATATGAGCACAGAGTGGGGACCAATCGGAGCGTGGTTCCCGGCCGACGAAGTGACGATCAACTATCTGCGTGCGATGCATAGCCATCTGGAGGAGCAGGGAATCGAACGATTCAAGTCCGAAGACGTTGAACAGTGGCGAGCGAACCCTCCGCAACCTGATCCTGGGGCGAATTACGCCGCGCGAATCAAGCTCGATCTTGGGTTGATTACACCCCACGTTTCCGGTCCCGATAATGTCCAGACGACGCAATCTCTCTTCCAAATCGAGAAGAAGAAAGTTGCGATTCAAAAAGCCTATCTCGTTTCCTGTGTGAACTCCCGCATGGAAGATCTTCAGGCTGCAGCACGAATTCTCAAGGGCAAGAAGGTCCACGCTGGAGTGAAATTCTACGTCGGCGCGGCCAGCGCATGGATCCAGCGGGACGCCGAGCAGCGCGGAGTTTGGCACGATCTGGTTCATGCGGGAGCCATCCCGTTGCCGCCCAGTTGCGGCCCTTGCATCGGACTAGGCACGGGGCTTCTTGAGAAGGGCGAAGTTGCAATTTCCGCAACCAACCGCAACTTCAAAGGTCGGATGGGTTCCCGCGACGCGCAGTGCTACCTGGCGAGCCCAGAAGTTGTGGCAGCCTCGGCTCTCGCTGGATACATCAGCGGTCCACGACAGTTCGAGCGGCGAGAACTCGTCCGCGACTATCGAGAATTCGCCGGCAATGCTCAGGGCGGAGAGCGCGTCGAGATCCTTCCCGGCTTTCCCGAGAGATTGCAGGGGCGGCTGATTTTCATGCCGACCGACAACGTGAACACCGACGCTATCTATGGCAAGGATTACACCTATCGCGACGACATGACGCCGGAATCGATGGCGCGGGTGGTCATGGAAAACTACGATCCTCAATTCGCAGCGCGCACTCACGCTGGAGATGTGATTGTCGGTGGCTTCAACTTCGGCACAGGATCGAGCCGCGAGCAAGCAGTTACTTGCCTGAGGGCGATAGGCATTCCGCTGGTGATCGCCGCCAGTTTCTCGCAGACATACTTGCGCAATGCTTACAACAACGGCTTCCTCTGCATCGAGGTCCCAGCGTTGGTGAAGCGACTGCGCGAGCAGTTTGCGGCCGAGATCAAGGCAAAAGAGAAGACCATCATCGCCGAGGAAATGATCGAAATCGATTTCACATCGGGCGCAACTTCCTGGCGTCGTGAGAGGTTCTCGTTCCCGCCGCTTGGCACGGTTCCGCAATCGCTCGTGATTGCCGGCGGGGCAGAGAATCTTGTGGCGAAGAAGCTTGGGCTCGACCAGAAAC
Source organism: Candidatus Sulfotelmatobacter sp. (assembly GCA_030151135.1). The sequence continues at coordinate 5,676 of JASLEQ010000440.1, forward strand.
CCGTTCTTGTTTGAGGAGAAAGACTCATCATCGCAAAGCATACCGTCGTTACGATGCCGGGAGATGGAATCGGCAACCAGGTCTTGCCCCAGGCAATTCGAGTATTAAAGGCCGTTGGTTTCGATGCCGAGTATGTCCACGCTGACATCGGCTGGGACTGCTGGTGCCGCGAAGGCGATGCACTGCCCGAACGCACGGTAGAACTCCTGGCGAAACACAAGCTCGGATTGTTCGGCGCAATTACCTCCAAACCAAAGAAGCAGGCCGAGGCGGAATTGCGCCCCGAATTGAAGGGAAAAGGTTACTCGTACTTCAGTCCGATCGTTACAATGCGGCAACGATTCAACCTTGATACCTGCATCCGCCCCTGCATTTCGTTTCCAGGCAATCCGCTGAATTTCATTCGTAAGCAAGTTGATGGCGGCTTTGAAGAGCCGTTGGTCAACGTCGTTGTTTTCCGCCAGAACACCGAAGGGCTCTACGCAGGCGTCGAATGGACTAATCCGCCGGAACAGGTGCGGGCAGCGCTCGCCACCCACTCCAAATTTAAGCCGTTCGCATCAGTAGCAGGGCCTGATCTTGCGGTTTCCGTGCGTATCATTACCCGCGCGGCTGCTCGCAAGATCTGCCGTGGAGCTTTCGAGTGGGCGAAGAAATATGGCTATAAATCAGTGACGATCTGCGAGAAACCGAACGTGCTGCGCGAAACCTCCGGCCTGATGGAGGAAGAGGCGAAAGCCGTTTCGAAAGATTATCCTGCGATCGCTTTGTGGTCGACCAATATCGATGCGCAAACGATGTGGCTCACGAAGAATCCAGAGGAGTACGGCGTTGTGGTCGCGTCGAATTTGTTTGGCGATGTGATTTCAGATGCTTTTGCCGGATTGATCGGAGGCCTGGGCTTTGCCGCATCCGGCAACATCGGCGATGAAGTTGCCGTATTCGAGCCAACGCACGGATCTGCTCCGAAGTATGCGGAACTCGATCCGCCGATTGTCAATCCGATCGCCATGTTTCTCTCTGCAGTCATGATGCTGGAACATATCGGAGAAGTCGAAAAGGCGCGTCGAATCCGTGAGGCCATTGCTGCAGTTGTGAAAGAAGGCAAAGTTCGCACCTACGACATGATGCGAATTCCGGGAGGTGCGAAGGCAATCAGCCAAGGCGCAGCCAGCACGGTGCAGATGACCGACGCGGTACTGGCCGAACTCGCCCAGACGTCTGATGCAAAGCACAATGCCGAGGAGCTTGTGGGTAGTCATAGGTAACGTTTATGTCAGTTGCCACTGAATCACGCAGCGCAGAAGCTGGTCACTCTGGATCAGAGATCCGGTCCGACCTCCACGTCAAGATCGAGATTCGCGACGCCGGAGGGATTCAAGTTCAGCTTGAGTCGCGGGTTGAGCCATATTATGGCGTCTCAATTCGGCGGCAAGCCGAAGAAGTCCTTGAGGCATTAGGTCTGCGCCACGCGGTTCTCGAGATTCGGGACGAAGCCGCACTGCCATTTGTTATCTCAGCTCGCATTGAGGCTGCTGCCCGCCGCGCGGGGGTGGGAGAAGGCACTCGCGTACTGCCGGATCGGGTCGCTCTGCCCGAGCCATCCTCTCGCGATCGTCTAAGAAGATCGCGTCTTTACATCCCCGGAAGCGAACCGAAATACTTCATTAATGCTGCTCTGCACGGAGCGGATGGCATCATCCTCGATTTGGAAGATTCCGTTCATCCCGGCGAAAAAGACGCAGCGCGCCTGCTGGTGCGAAACGCTCTGCGCGCCGTAGACTTTGCCCGCTGCGAACGGATGGTCCGCATCAATCAGCTTCCGTTCGGATTTTCTGATCTCGACGAGATCGTTCCTGAATCCCCTGAGCTGATCCTGATTCCGAAGGTGGAAAGCCCCGATCAGGTGGTGGAGGTGGCCCGGCGCTCTCGCGAGATCCAAGCGGAGTACGGCATCAATCGACCGATGTGGTTCATGCCGATTCTAGAGTCTGCTCTGGGAATTGAGAATGCTTTCGCGATTGCGAAAGCCGCCGAGAACATCGCGGCTATCACTATTGGGTTGGAGGATTACACGGCTGATCTCGGCGTCGCCAAAACGCCATCTGGAGCGGAGAGTCTCTATGCCCGCTCGAGAGTAGTCAATGCCGCCCATGCGGCTGGCGTTCAGGCGATCGATTCGGTCTTCGGCGATGTAGGAAACCTTGAAGGCTTGCGGACTTGGGCGTTGAGCTCCCGGGCCATGGGCTTCGAAGGCATGGGATGCGTTCATCCCACGCAGATTCCCGTCATTCATGAGGCGTTCGCTCCCACGCCGCCAGAAATCGAAAAAGCCAAAAAAATTGTCGCCGCGTACGAGAGTGCGCAGGAAAAGGGACTCGGTGTGGTCAGTCTGGGATCGAAGATGATCGACGCGCCTGTTGTGCAGCGTGCGATCAAGTTGATCGCGCGAGCCCGCACCATGGGACTCGTCGAGTAGGGAAGGACGATCATGCCTGTACTGGAGAAGACCGGATTGGTTGCGAATGCTGCCGGCCGCATCGTTCCCGAGACGGTCAATGGCCGCATGCAGACCGCCTACATGGGAGTGAACAAATTCCGCCCGGAAGGATCGAAGGCGAGTCCTCCGATCCGCACAGCAGCGGACTATCTCGCCAACGGCGACAAGCGCGTTCCAGATCTCGAGACTGCGCTACGTAAATGCGGACTGCGCGACGGCATGGTCATCTCCTCACACCATCATTTGCGCGACGGCGACCGCGTCGCCATGATGGCTCTCGAAGCAGCATCGAGAGCTGGTGTGAAAGATCTGATGTGGTTCCCCAGCGCATCCTTTCCCGCCCAGAAGGCTGCGATCGAACTGATGCAGGCCGGAGTCATCGACCACATCGAGGGCAGCATGAACGGGCCCCTCGGCGATTACTGCACGCAAGGCAAGATGCGCGGAATGGGCGTGCTGCGGTCTCACGGAGGGCGCTGGCAGGCTATTCAAGATGGCGAAGTCCGCATCGATATCGCGGTGATTGCCGCGCCAACGGCCGACGCTTTCGGTAATTGCGATGGCTCCCACGGAAAGTCTGCCTGCGGCTCACTCGGATTTGCTCTGGCTGATTCGATCTATGCGGACCACGTGATCGTCGTAACCGACAATCTGGTCCCGTTTCCCTGCGTGCCGTGGCAGATCCAAGGAAATAATATCGACTACGTTGTCGAGGTCGACTCGATCGGTGATCCATCGAAGATCGTCTCTGGCACCACGCAGATCACGCGGTCGCCGGATCGCTTGCGCATCGCCGAGTTCGTTGCGATGTTCCTGCGTGATGCGGGAATCATGAAAAACGGATTTTCGTTTCAGGCAGGCGCGGGCG
>JASLEQ010000449.1 GCA_030151135.1 Candidatus Sulfotelmatobacter sp.
CGAGGGTGGCGTGGCTCATCGCTTCCTGAGCCTTCGCGAGCGCTTTACCGTATCGAGGCTCGAGACCTCGAGGGCTTCGATCGGGCTTGGCAAGGCCTGCAGATGGCGTCGGGACAGGTGCAGGTAGACAACTGTATCGGCGATGTCGCGGTGACCAAGCAGTACTTGGATGGTGCGCAGATCGGCGCCCGCTTCGAGCATGTTCGTCGCGAAGCTATGACGCAGAGTGTGCGGCGTGACATGCTTGTCGATACCTGCGCGTTCTCGTGCTACACGACGGCATCCAAGACCACCTTGGGCGTTATCGGCACATCGGCACGCCAGCCGTTGACCAGGCCTGGGAATAAATATGTCTTGGGCTTCATCCATCGCCAGTACTCCCGCAAGGTCTCCAGAAGCTTGGGGCTGAGCAGAACATCGCGGTCCCGCACTCCCTTGCCCTGACGGACGCGGATAACCATCCGCTGACTGTCGATATCGGTCACCTTCAGTTAACACAGTTCCGAGCGACGCAATCCGGTCGCATACAGCGTCATCAGCATGGCCCGGTGCATCAGGTTCTTCGCTGACGCAATCAACCTCTCGACTTCCTCCGGGCTGAGAACAGTCGGCAATGGCCTTGGCCTCTTCGGAAACGGAATGTGCTCGTGCAGGTAGGGTCTCTTCAGCGTCTTCACATACAGGAAGCGCAGAGCGCACGTCTTAATAGTGATGGTGCCTGCCAGCAGCTTGCGATCTCGAAACAGGTGAGCCTGGTACTGCCGGATATGATCTGGGCCAAGCCGGTATGGTGACCGGCCGAAGTATCTGGCAAACTCTTCTACGGCCCTGATGTAGCTGCGGATCGTGGCGGGTGAGTAGTTCCGACGCTGGAGTTCGTCCAGCATCATCTGACGGAGTCGGGTCAAAGTGACCTCCTTGTGACCCACACGCTATCCCAGCCACGAAACTACTCGACAGCCAACACCGCAGCGTCCGCCGCGCGCCAGCTTAGTTCAAACGCCTTTGGCTTCAACGATTTTTGGTCGGCGGTAGGCAAGGGACGCTTGCAGAGTTCGTGATTGCAGATACGGGTCTACTTGCCCGAAAACCGGGGAAGCTCTCCTTTCGCGAAGCGGCTGCGCTTCCGCTGAGCACAATTACGGCCTGGGAAAGTCTTGTCGACCGCGCGCAGGTTCACGCCACCCAGAAGGTCCTGATTCATGCCGGTGCGGGAGGTGTAGGCCACGTCGCGGTTCAGATTGCGACGGCCTTCGAAGCTGAAGTATTTGCGACTGTCTCGCCGAGCAAGAAAGATATCGTGGAAAGGTTTGGCGCAACTCCCATCGACTACCATCCCAGCACCGTTGACGAGTACGTCCGCCTGTTCACCGCTGGGTTCGGCTTCGAGATCGTCTATGACACCGTTGGTGGTTCAATGATCGACGCATCCTTCGAGACAGTGCGCCGATACACCGGCCACGTTGTAAGTTGCCTGGGCTGGAGTACGCACTCATTGGCGCCGCTCTCTTTTCGTGGAGCGACTTATTCCGGCGTTTTTTACTCTGCTTCCGCTCCTTACCGGCGAAGAGCAGGAGCATCATGGCGAAATCGTCGCGAGTGCCGATTCGATTGCAGGGGAGAGTAAGCTCAAACCGATGCTGAACGCGAATCACTTTTCGAGATCGGAAATCGACGCAGCGTATGCAGCCGTCGGGTCAGGTTCACTAGGAAAAGTGGTCATTGACATTGTCATTCTTAATAGTGATGGGCTGATTCTTTCTCCGAGGCTGAATCCCTCCGTTCGCATGCAGCAAAATGAGTCTAATCGGAGATGTCTCTGGGCGATTCGCCTCCGGCTCAAGACCGGCCATGAGAATGGATCACTCTCGAAAAGCCGGCCGGCGTACGCCGATCGGATTGCGCATGATTCCCGATTGGAGAGATCAGACAATCATTTTGTTTTCAGATTTAGACCAAAGGGCAAAGATGTGGATTAAACCCAAGGCGAAAAGCGACAGGAGAATCTTGGGAGGGTTCCCGAAGCGTTACCCGACACTTCACGCCGTCAATTTCTTACTTCCGCGATTACCCCTTTATCGATTACTGGACGGGAGGGAGCATCGACGGCCACATACGCGCGGCAGAAGCGAATATCGCAAAGGTGACAAGCAAAACGATCGTTATTCCTGGGCATGGAGCCGTGGGCGGCAAAGCCGACCTGATCTTATTTCGAGACGTTTTGGTTGATATCCGCGATAAGGTCGCGGCTCTCAAAAAACAGGGCAAGCCCCTGCCTGAAGTGATCGCTGCTAAGCCCTGCGCGCGCTACGACGCGAATGGGGAAACCTCTTTCAGAATGCAAGCAACTTCATTGCGCTGGTCTACCAGGGCGTTTGAGACCATCAGGGTTGCAGCCTCAGGCGTTGAGGAACGCCAGCAGGTCGGCGTTGATCTTCTCCGCCTGCGTAGTAGGCATGCCATGCGGAAAATCCTTATACGTAATCAGCGTCCCATTCTTCAGCAGCTTTGCCGACTTCGGCCCTGCCGCCACATATGGAACAATCTGGTCATCCTCGCTATGCATCACCAGCACCGGAATCGTGATCTTCTTCAGATCCTCGGTAAAGTCCGTCTGCGAGAAGGCCACAATCCCGTCATAGTGTGCCTTCGCGCCGCCCATCATGCCCTGCCGCCACCAGTTCTGGATCACCGCCTCGGACGACTTCACGCCGGGCCGGTTGTAGCCATAAAAAGGCCCAACCGGCAGGTCGCGATAAAACTGCGTCCGGCTGGCCGCAAGCTGCGCCTGCAGATCG
>JASLEQ010000471.1 GCA_030151135.1 Candidatus Sulfotelmatobacter sp.
GCCGGAGAGCCGTTGCCTTGACTGCCCCCAAGGAGCGTGTCGGGATCGCTTGGATGCTGCGAGAAGCTGACGAATTGCGCCATTGATCCCAAATCATCGTTCAAGTCCTCAAACTCATTCGCCTGCGAACAGACTCCCGAACCGAGACCTGTAAAGCCATTCAGCGTGCGGTAAATTCCTCCATCGTTGGCATAGTAGAGAAGCTCGCTTTGGTAGTCATTGCCCTGATTCAGGATCATCGCCGCAAGCGCATGCTGGTCCGGATGCACATGGGATGGAGCGGCTATCGGATCGCATCCGTAAACATGCGTCAGATTGATAAACGGAGATGCTCCGCACGATGGATTTTGTGAATTGATCTTGCACTTATAAAGATTGACCGCGCCCGCATAAAGATCAGTCCCGCCGCCATTTGGCGCAGCCAGAAGTTCAAGATTGTAGTCGCCTCCCGCGACGCCGCAGCCAAAGCTATCGCCGCAATTGGTGATGCCCGTGTCAGAGATCGGAGACGAACTCCAGGAATTTCCGCCATTAGTGCTTTCCCATATCGATTGATCAATGGCATTGCCGTTTGCATCCAGCGAGACGTACCAGGCATAGACTTCGTCCCGGTTGGGTACGGCTGTCAGTTCAGCGCGATAGATCGGGCACGTTCGGCCATTTGCTGTCGAAATCGCGGGACAGGCAGTGGTGTTCAGCACCGCTCCGCCCGGTTGATTCGCCAGACGGTACCACGTCAGGCCATCGGTGGAGTAATAGAACCCGTGGTATCGAATCGCAGCCAGGAACCTTTTCGCCACGTCGTCATAGACGACGGAGGTTGCCGAAGTCGCATCGGCCGCTCCGCCCGGATCCTCCAGGTTGTCATACGTCCATGTGAGTCCTGCGTCAGTTGAGCTATAAAGCCCTGGCTTTGTAACGGCACTCGCTTTCCCGGAGGTCTGACCTTCCGAGGACGTTGCCATCGCTGACACCAGAGTATTCGTCTGACCTGACGCCGTGGCGAATGCCATGCGCGTGCCGCCCAGCCCATCAAAAGGAAGCGTCCCGCCATTCGCTGAGCGAACGAGAGCCCAGGTATCTCCCCCGTCGGCCGAGCGCAGTACACCCAGTCCAAAGTACGAGTCGGCGGAATCGTTCGCTTCCCCCGTCGCCGCCAGGATCACTGATTTGCTTACGTCAGTATTGCCGGGCCGAATCGCGATTGCACCGATCGATAGGGTTGCCTCATCGTCAGTGATCGCATTCCACTGAACAGCAGTCGGATCCGTATTGGCCGCGTTCGTCGACTTCCAGATTCCAGCTTGCGCGCCGCCAATGTAAACCGTATTTCCCGACGAATCGGCGGCATCGATGGCTACGGCGGTCGCTCTGCCGGCTACGTTGCCGTAATCCTGCGTGCCATTGCCGCTCGCATCTGAAGCCAAGGGTTTCGGACCAAGCGGAGTCCATGAACCGTTCGACAGGGACACCATTCCCATGGCTTGAGAGAGTGCCGATCGCTGCTTCCTCAGGTTCATCTTGGCGGCGGTCGCTCTGCTCCGCAATTCCGCGGATGGAATGCCCTGAATCACACGGCCACGGTAAAACCAGTCATGCCGCTGCTTGCGGTAGACGCGGTTAGCATTTCGAATGGAGGACGGGGCAACCGGCTGCGGAATTTCCTGCGGCGCGGCCCCTGGCAAAATCAAGAAACTCCCGGCAAACATTAAGAATGCGCGGGCCAAACCGCGACATGAAATCTTGGGCTTGTTCACGTGCCAGTATCGGAGCCGGCATCGGATGAATCAACGCAAAATCGCAAAAAAGCGACGATGCAGGCCCAATTTGGGAATCCGGAATTGAGGCTGGCTTGGACCTTCGACGATGATCAGTAACCACACACTTCGTCTAACATAACGGGATGACTCATCGGGGTAATAAAAAATGAAATTGCTTCGGCGAACTTTGCTGACCATCTTATTTCTAAGTGCGATGTACGCTCCTGCTCAGAATCAAAACACTTCCGAGCTCACCATCGCCGCCGCTGCCGATTTGAGTTCCGCCCTGAAGGACATTACGGACAACTTTGAGAGAGGCACAGGAGTTCACACGCGGCTTTCATTCGGCGCGTCCGGCGCGCTCACGCAGCAGATTGAAAACGGCGCGCCATTTGATATTTTCTTCTCGGCCGACATGGATTACCCACGCCAGCTCATCAAAGACGGTCAAGCCGACGCTTCGAGTCTTTCCCAATACGCGGTGGGGAAACTGGTGTTATGGGTTCCGTCGGATTCTCCACTCGATGTCGAGCAGAAGGGGCTCCAAATTCTGCTTGATCCCTCAGTTCATAAAATTTCAATCGCGAATCCGCAACATGCTCCCTACGGCCGTGCGGCTGTCGAAGCGTTGAAGCATGCCGGACTGTATGACCGCCTGTCGGAGCACTTCGTCATGGGCGAAAACATTTCGCAAGCTGCGCAGTTTGTAGAGTCCGGCAATGCGCAGGCCGGTTTCGTTGCGCTGGCCCACGCCGTGGCCCCTTCTATGAGAGGAAAAGGAAAATACTGGGTCGTTCCCGCGGACTACTACACGCCGCTTGCGCAAGGCGTGGTAATCCTCTCGCACTCACCCCATAAGAAGGAAGCCCGGGAATTCTTGAGGTACTTCAAGACACAACCCGTCTCCGCTACGCTGCAAAGATACGGATTCACCCTGCCGGAATCGAAGTGAAGCGAATCGAACCGCCTTGACTCCGCTACGGCTTCGCGCCGCGAAGCGTGATCGAGGTAGAAATCAACTCAGCCGTCAACCTCTGCCGCTCGATCTGTCCAGAAACAACTTTTCGGGCCTTCGCGGCAGAAACTCTCGGATCTAGAAAGATTAAAACCGAAGGTCCGGCTCCGCTGAGGGCCGCTCCTAGAATTCCTGCTTGTCCTTTCAACTGTTGCACACAAGGAAGCAGTGGACACAGCGAGGAGCGATAGGGCTGGTGTATGCGATCCTCCAGCGCGGCGCTGACGAACTCAGGCTTCCCTTGCATGAAGCCAGCCAGCAGCAACATCGAATTCTGAATGTTGGTCACGGCATCCGCGCGTGAATATTGCGCCGGCAGGGCTCGGCGCGCTTCCTCTGTGGAGAGCGCCTGATCCGGAATCGCCAGTAACAACGGCCACTTCCCTTTCGGACGAATCGTCGCAACCTGCGCCTCGGACTCGCTCGACATGCGAGCCACCGTCAGCCCTCCCATCCAGCAGGCCGATGCGTTATCGGGATGATGCTCCCGTCGCGAAGCTTCCCCGATGATCTGCGCGTCGCTCCATCGCAGACGCCCGAAGTGATTTGCGAGAGCAATTCCTGCCAGCCGCGCCGCAGCCGACGATCCGCATCCTTTCCCAATAGGAATGTCGTTTTGCACTCGCATTTCAAGCGGAACAAC
>JASLEQ010000509.1 GCA_030151135.1 Candidatus Sulfotelmatobacter sp.
CCCAGCTTCATGGTCACGCACGAGGAGATGCATTCAACACGCGGCCGAACTCATCTTCTATGGGAAATGATGAACGGCGAAATAATCAAGGACGGCTGGCGCGATGAGCACATCAAGGAAGCTTTGGATCTCTGTCTCGCTTGTAAGGGCTGCAAGGGTGATTGTCCGGTGAATGTAGACGTCGCGACCTACAAAGCGGAATTTTTGTCGCATTACTGGGAAGGAAGAATGAGGCCGGTTTACGCCTATGCATTCGGATGGATCGATAAATGGGCGCAGCTAGCTTCAATCGCTCCCGGATTCGCGAACCTGTTTACTCAGGTTCCGGGTTTGCGAACCTTGGCGAAGAAAGCTGTGGGGATCCCGGAACAACGCAAAATTCCAGCTTTTGCAGCCGAGCCTTTCCAATCATGGTTCCGGAAGCGTCCCAAGAGTCCGCAGCGAGAACAGAAGGTCGTGTTATGGGCCGACACCTTCAACAACTATTTCATGCCCGAGACAGCGAAGGCGGCCGTGGAAGTGCTGGAAGATGCCGGTTGCGAGGTTGAAGTGGTTCAGCGCCACTTGTGCTGCGGCAGGCCACTTTACGACTACGGATTTCTCGATATGGCCAAATCCTATCTTCATCGCAACTTGGATGCTTTGGGGCCGCACATTGCCCAGGGAACTCCGATGGTCGTATTGGAGCCAAGTTGCTGCTCAGTGTTTCGCGATGAAATGAAAAATCTCATTCCGGAATCCAAAGAAGCAGGATGGCTTTCCGAAAATACGTTCACATTGTCTGAATTCCTTGGAACGAAGCTTGATGGTTATCAGCCGCCAGTGGTGAAAAGGCCCGCGATTGTGCAAGGGCATTGTCATCACAAGGCCATCATGCGTCTGAAAGAAGAAAGAGCCCTCATGGATAAGGTGGGGCTTGATTATCAGGTGCTCGAATCAGGCTGTTGCGGGATGGCTGGCTCATTTGGCTATGAAGAAGATAAGTACAAGGTGTCGATCGATTGTGGCCAGCGTGTGTTACTGCCCGCAGTTCGTAAAACGGGCGTTTCCACGTTAGTGATTGCGGATGGCTTTAGCTGCAAAGAGCAAATTGCACAGGAAACAAATCGACATGCTCTTCACCTTGCGGAGGTGCTGCAGATGGGGTTAAAGCCCGTAGATCAGATTCAAATGTACCCGGAGCGCAACTTCGTAGAACCGCGCGAGCAAGCGCAGAAGCGTTCGATGATCAAAGCCGGGATCATCACCGGCGCCGTCTTTGTAGCAGCAGGACTTTTGTGGAGATTAAATGGACGGCGAGGACGATAAGTGACAGAACGGTACAGTTGGTAAGCACGGAGGCCATGAAGGGACTCACCCAAAGATCGCTTGCACAAATCAGCCCGCGTCACGGCATTTCCTACTGTAGCCAAGGGCGTGCCGTACTGGCGACCGACGAGGAAGGCCTAATCCGGGGTCTGCCACGACACGGCCTTTTCTATGGCGAAACTCGTTTGCTTTCGGAGTACGAGTACTCCGTGGACGGTAAGCCCGTTCAGATGGTTGCTGTCTCGAATATTGAGCAGCACTCGTGGCTTGGGTACTATATCTTCCCGCCACCCGGCTCGAAATGGAAGAAGGACACAGGTTCAGGAGAGATGGAGCAGGTCTCCGAGGAGACCGTAGAGATGAAAGTATCGCGCACGGTCGGCTTAGGCGTGCACGAAGACATCGACTTTACAAATTTCTCTCAAGCGCGAGTGCGTTTCAGTTTTGAAATCCAGCTGGATGCTGATTTCGCCGATCAAGCCGAAACATTTCAGCGCAAACAACGCGGAACTCGAAAGCGGCGTTGGAAGCCTCGGGCCCGAGGCGGATGTTTGATGTACGACTATCGGAACCGGCACCGCTACTCACATCAGGGCAACCGTGGCGTCGCAGATCTTCATCTCGGATTGATCGTAGAGGCCGACAAATCGGATTCCAAAGTTACGTTTCGACCTTCCCGTCTGAGTTTCAAGATCGAGTTGGATCCCGGTGCATCTTGGCACACATGCGTCAAATTTACTCCCGTCTTCGAGGGCAAGAAGAGACCGCCCTTGTATGGATGCCGTCAATTTTTCGGCGGGAACAACGAACTTGATCGCAAGCGAACGATCTTTTTGAACGAGTCCACTCAGTTTGAGACCGAGCAGAATTCAACGCTCGCTCGGGTTGTCGATAACGCTCTATTTCAGGCGAAGACTGATCTCGCGTCCCTGCGCTTGCCCGACATGGATCATGGGGACCGCGCATGGGTGATGGCCGCAGGGCTGCCGATTTATATTGCGCTGTTTGGCCGAGACACGCTCACGGTTGCATGGCAGGCAGCAATTGCCTCGACAGCGATGATGGCCGGTACTCTTTATGAACTGCCGAAGTGGCAAGGAAAAGTCGAGAACGACTGGCGCGACGAACAACCTGGGCGCATGTTGCACGAGGCGCATACCGGCGCCCTGGCATCTCTTTTCTACAATCCGCGAACTCGCTATTACGGTGCAGCGACGCCATCTTCTTTTTATCCGATCGTCCTTTCAGAACTGTGGCGCTGGACCGGTGACAGGAATCTGGTTTCTCCTCTCCTGAAACCCGCCCTTAAGGGAATTCGCTGGAAGGATGGCTACACAGACTTATTTGGTGACGGCTTCTACGACTATCGCACCTTGTCCTCTCAGGGAAACAAGAATCAAGGCTGGAAAGATTCCGGCGATGCCATTGTTTATGAA
>JASLEQ010000542.1 GCA_030151135.1 Candidatus Sulfotelmatobacter sp.
GCTTGCAGTTTGCCATTCACTTGCGCGGCATAAATAATCGCGGGAATCCCCGTCGGCAGGCAACAGAACACCGTCGTCAGGATGGCAAATACCAAGTGATTCGGCACCGTCGTTCCCGCCGGAGGAACAACCGTGCCCGTAACCGGCAACGGCGTTGGCGCACTCAGTTGTCGACCACACTGCACACATACCGCCGCGTTGTCGGCGTTATTCGCACCACATTGCGGACAGAACATATCTTCCCTCGCGTGACATCTTCTTCCATCTCACCAAATTGCCCGAACCTTACTCTCCGCTCACGGGCACCGTCAATTACGCAGATTGGTTCTCCTGCGTTTGTCCACCCGTAACCGCATCTGATATGTTCCCCTGCAAGGGGCAAAGGGAAGGATTCGGATGGACCAGCTTGCCGTCAGCTCCAAAACTTGTCCCGATTGCGCCAGCCCCATGCCCGAAGCTGCCGCGTTTTGCCCAGCCTGCGGGCGTACGATGTCACCCGAGCCCCGCGCCCAGGGAAAGGTCGGTTCACTTCCGGAAGCTATCGGCGGGGCACTCGCCTATCTCTCGTTTATCCCCGCAGTCGTTTTTCTGTTGGTCGAGCCGTATCGCTCCAACCGCTTCCTTCGCTTCCACTCGATCCAGTGTCTGCTCTGTTGGCTCGCCGCAATCGTCACCGCGAGCGTTCTCCGTCTTGCCGGCGTGGTCATGTACTGGATCCCCATGCTGGGGCCTCTTTTGTTAGTCCTCGTGGCAACCGTGCTCGGCCTCGCCACGTTCGTCCTCTGGATCGTTTTAATCGTGAAGGCGCTTCAGGGAGAGTTCTTCAGGCTGCCATGGATCGGCAATTTCGCCGCGCGACGGGCCAGCCCCGATCCCATCCCCTGACGAATTGTCCATTGCTTTACTTCTCTATTTCTGTTACTTTCGCGCCGGTTATGCTTGGGCGCGCCCTGTTCCTGACCCCATTCCGCCCCACTGAACCGGAGGACTGCTATGGCTTTCTGCAACATGTGCGGCGCACAGATCGCTGATGGTGCTACAGTTTGCCCAAACTGCGCCGGTCGCGCTTCCGCAGCGCCGGCAGCTGCCGTCCCAGCGCAAGGCATGACTGACAATGTCGCAGGCCTGCTCGCCTACATTACGATCATCCCCGCGATCATTTTCCTCGTGACGGCGCCCTACAATCGCAATCGCTTCATTCGCTTTCACTCCTTCCAGTGTTTGTTTTTTGCCGCCGCTTTGCTCGTGATTCATCTCGGGCTTGGAATATTCACGGTCATCCCATTTATGGGCGTGATCACTTTCCCGCTCCACTTGCTGGTAAACCTCGGAGCCTTCATCCTGTGGATCGTCCTGCTCCTTAAAGCGAATCAGGGCCAGATGTGGAAGCTCCCTTTTATCGGCGACCTCGCGGAAAAGAACGCGAACGCCATGTAGTTTGCCGCACCGTACGGCATGTTTTGCCTCTTGTCCGCACGGTTCATGCGTCCATCGCGATCATCTGTGTCCTTCGCGCCTCATGAATTTCGGCTTGCGCCAGCGCCCCTCCCCTTGACTTTCTCCGCGCAAGCTGTCAATCCTATTAGCTTTTAACTTGCGACCTGAGCCCGGCCACGTAGCACGCTCCAGCCGCAGGAATCTTTTTGAATGATTGGGGTACTGATTGCGAGTTCGGGTCTTCTACCACGACAAGTGTTTCGACGGAGCCTCTTCCGCCGCCCTGTTCTCCCGTTTTTATCGCGAGCGCATCCGCAGCGATGTTCAATTTGAATTCACGGGGCTCGTGCACCGCGCCGGCGCCCTGTTCGACGAGAAGCAGTTCAACGGCGATGAGAACGCCATCGTCGACTTCAAGTATTCCAGTTCCCCCAACATCACTTGGTGGTTCGATCATCACGAAAGCGCATTCCTTACTCCGGATGACGCCGAGCACTTCGAGCAGGACCAGAGCAATCGCAAGTTCTACGATCCCGACTTCAAATCCTGCACCAGCTTCATCGCGATGATCGCCCAACAGCGCTTTGGATTCGATCCCTCCGGCGTGACGGACCTTGTCCATTGGACCGACGTCATCGACGGCGCTCTCTATCCCGACGCCAGGACCGCCGTCGAAATGGAAGCTCCTGCCATGAAGTTGACCATGGTGATTGAGTCCGCTCCGGACCACGGCTTTGTCCCGAACTTGATTCCTCTGCTTGCATCCAAGCCGCTCGGGGAAATTTTGAAAGAGCCCTTCGTCGCTCCGCTATTGCCGCCACTTCTCAAGCGTCACGAACTTTCCATCGGCATCCTGAAAGAGCGCACCGAATGCAAAGACGGCACGATCTTCTTCGACGTCACCGACCACGACCTCGAGGGATATAACAAATTTATCCCCTACTACTTGCATCCGGAATCGGTCTACAGCGTGGGTTTGAGCAAGAGCAGCTTCCGCGTGAAGGTTTCCGTCGGATCGAATCCTTGGGCGCCCCAGGAGCCGGAAGTGAACCTGGCCAAAATTTGTGAGCGCTACGGTGGCGGAGGCCATGCCCGCGTGGGCGCGATTTCGTTCCCGGTCGATCAGCACACCGCCGCAGTTCGCGCCTCAGAAGAAATCGTCGCCGAGCTGCGGGCGGCAATTCGCCAAAAGCGGGGATAATTTCTGCTTTGCATTATCCGCCCGGCGTCATCCTGAGCGGAGCCGTTTTTCAGGCGGAGCGAAGGATCTCGGGTGGCACAGGTCTTTACATGCGAGGGTACCGATGATCCGCAAGACTCAGTCTGTTACTCTTTTCCTGGTTGTTCTTTGCTCGGCTGTCTCCGCCCAGACTCCCAAACAAACTCTCCTCGCCCTCAGTAAGCATGACCATACCGTTGCCATCGTTGATCCCACGACGCTGAAGGTAATCGCGAAAGCTCCGGTCGGCAACGATCCACACGAAGTCATCGCCTCCACCGATGGCAAGACAGCCTACGTCTCCAACTACGGCGGAGGCGCTTACAACACACTGGCTGTAATCGATCTCGTTGCGCAAAAGGCGCTCCCATCCATCGATCTTGGCGCACTCCGAGGTCCGCATGGTCTCGATTTTGTCGGTGGGAAACTCTGGTTCACCGCCGAGGCCGCGAAAGCCTTCGGCAGCTACGATCCCGCCTCACACAAAATCGACCTCATCCTCGGCACCGGCCAGAACCGCACTCACATGATTTATGTCTTTGACGATCTTCAGCACATCGTCACGAGCAACGTGAGTTCCGGCACCATCAGCCTGGTCGATAAACTTCCTCCTCGCGCCCCGGGCCCTCCACCGGGAGCGCCGGCGCCGCCGCAAGGCATGCAAGGCCCGCCACCCGGGCCCATGGGACCTCCCGGCGGCGACTGGAATGAAACCGTTGTGAAAGTTGGCAACGGCTCCGAGGGCTTCGACGTCTCTCCCAACAAGAAAGAAATCTGGGTCGCCAACGCGCAAGACGGCACGATCTCCGTCATCGACATTGCAACCAAGAAAGTGGTTGAGACCCTGAATGCGAACGTTCCAAGCGCGAATCGCCTCAAGTTCACTCCCGACGGCTCTCACGTTTTCGTCTCCGGCCTTCGCATGGACCACGTGGCTGTCTTCGACGCTGCCACTCGCCAGGACATCAAGGACATCCCACTTGGACACGGCGCGGCCGGCATCCAGATGCAGCCCGATGGTTCGCGCGTCTACATAGCCGCCACGTCCGACAATTACGTCGCAGTCATCGATTTAAAGAAATTGGAGGTCGTAGGCAAAATCGACGTAGGCGTGGAACCCGACGGCCTCGCCTGGGCAGTGAGGCCCGAACGTTAGTCCGGGTGTGACGTCATCCTGATGGGAGCCTTTTTTTGGCGGAACGAAGGATCTGGCGTGAGACTGTCTTATCTGCACTCTCGCGAAGCGGATTTCTACTGCGCCACTCCGCCGCCCCAGCACCGATCCAGATTCCCATCGGGTGACTGCCGGATCGTCCCGCTCTGGTCCGCGCAAAACGCCTTCCGCCCAAACGTATTCGCATTCGGCGTCGCCGACAGACGGAACGCGCTTGCCGGAGCCCCGCCGCATCCCGATAGCGTAAACACAAATCCATACTTCTTTCCGCTCGCGAGCCCGCTGTTGATCAGCATCGCCTGATGCTCATTCGGTTCCCCGCCGCCAAATCCGTCCAGATCCGACAGCGAGCACGTATACCCCACGCGCGGATACGTCGCTGCATAAGTAGTCTCCGCCGTGAGAATCGTCTTCATGGCCGCCATGACATTGGCATCGCTTCCCGCCTGCATCCCCGCGCTCTGCGGTCGCGCACTATAAGCAGTCGTTGCCATCGCCTGCGGCGTCATCTTCTCGGTAATCGCTTTCAGGAAATCCGGATCAGCCAGTGGCACCCGGATCGTCACTGCAATTTCATTCAACTTCCACACTTGTGCTTCCTGCTTCATCGAAAAAGTCATCCGCGGCATGAAGGGAACCCGTTGTGGTTGCCCTTCTTTATAGGTCTGGAACGAAAGCTCGATGTCATCGTCCTCGCCGCGCAGCGCGTCATTTTCCACCGTGATTTCAATCTTCTCCCCGGTCTTGGGATTTTCTCCGGACAACAGCACGGACCCGGTCTCGAAGGTCTGCAGGTTCGTCCCTTGCGTCTGGATCTGGCTGGCCAGAACGGAGTACTGCTGCAATCCCGCCAAAGCACCCGACTTCTCCAACGCGGCAATGGTCGCCGCCGGTAAATGTTTTGCAAACGTCCCGGGAGTCTTGCTGAAGAACATCTCCAGCAGCGCTTGCCGCGCCGTCTGTGGAGTTCCACTCTCTGCAGCCGTTGCCCCGGTCGCGCAAGCCAAGCACAAAACCACCCCAAGCATTCCTTTTCGCATCGCTATCCCTCAGCGCGATGCTGACATTCTTCCGTACAGCATTCCAGTTACTGAGGTAAGAGAATCCGCACCCTCAACACCCGGCTCCACCCCGATGCAGCCAATCCTTTCCACCGTGTTACCCTGCCTATTGGACTCATGTCATCGTCCGGAAAGCCGTTAGACCGCCATCACAGCCGCCAGCGCAATGTTCTCCGCGCGGTCGCCAGCTTCGAATTTTTTAAGGGCATTTTCGTCATCGTGATGGGTGTCTGCGCCCTGACTCTGCTGCACAAAGATACGTGGCTGCTGGCCGAAAGCCTGCTCGCCCTCCTGCACATCTCTACCGATCACCGCTTTGCCCAGAGTTTCCTCGATTTTGCCGACAGCATTACCGACGCCCGCCTTTGGGCCGCCGTGCGCTTCGCTTTCGCCTATGCCGGACTGCGCTTCACCGAGGCTTATGGCCTTTGGAAATGCCGCACCTGGGCGGAATGGGTCGCCTTTCTCTCGGGAACTCTGCTTCTGCCCTTCGAAGTCCGGGAACTTTTTCGCGGTGTCACTCTATTTCGCTGCGGATTGTTGATCGGCAATCTCGCGATCGTCTTCTACATGCTCTCCGTGCTGTTGGAAAATCGCCGCGAACGCCGCGCCGCTTCTTCGCTCCATTAGCCCGAAACCCTTGCCCAGAGCGGCATTTGAAGAAATTGTGCTTGGCATCCCGCGGCGTTTGGGTTCATAATCAGCCAGTCACGTGGTAGGAGGCAGCAATGCGCCTGCGCTTGTGTTTCCTTTTTTTCGCCCTCGCCGGACTCGCTCACTCTCAGGACACCGATTTCGCGGCGGGCCCGCAATATCTCGTCCCCAATGTCTCTCCGTTATTCCTTCATTCCATTGCTACTCCCAGCCTTTCCTTTGGCCCCGGGTTGTCCGAGTCCTACGCAACCGTTGCCGAACTGTCGCCGTCGCAGGTTCCGCAGCCTCTATCGGAGACTCCAGAGAATGTTTACCTGGGAGATGTTTACTGGGGAACGCATCCACCCAGCGAGGTCGTCGCTCGCCGCGTCGATACTCCCAGCCTGACTCCCGAGCAGACTGCCGAAAATTATTACGGTACAGCCGAAATCGCCGAGAACGCTCTCTCTGTCCCGCCCTCCGTTCCCATCGCGCAAGTGCTGCCGCCCAGCACGATTGAAATTGCTTCGGTAAATCTTGTCCCCAACTTGCCACCCAGCATCATCAACGCTGGTGTGACAGGGACAGCCGACGTCCAATCGCTTCTCAATCGAGGCTACGGCGTCTCGCTAGGAGATCTCGCTTCGAAGTGGAAAGCTCAGCGAGGTTCGGCCGTCCGCAAGTTCACGAACAACGATCTCCACCGGGACTGAGCGAGCCCTTTCCGCCCATCCTTCTCGTCTCCGCCACGGAAGGATGAAGCTTTAACTTTGGTTTCCTGCCAGCCATAAGCAACTTGTCCCGTTAACACAGGCGTAACAAATCGACCTCGGGGCGCCGTACTGCCCTGTCGTTGCGGCGCTCCCGCCAACCTCTTTGCGGCATCCTGCTACAAACCTGCGACCCATTCCTCTCGCCAGGAAAGCCGCTCCACCGCTCCGAGACTGGGACCTACCTTTTAAGGAGACTCTTTTGTGCAGCACCCATCTGTCCGGA
>JASLEQ010000562.1 GCA_030151135.1 Candidatus Sulfotelmatobacter sp.
CCAACCGCGGCGTCGTCGCGGTTGGTCTCATCTAATTCGCGGTTCAATTGCGCCAACTCTTGCTGGCGCGCACGAAGCTCGTCCAAGGCTCGCAGCAACTCCTGATTCTGCTGCTGCAATTCTTCATACGCATTCTGCGGACTCTGGATTTCAAGGTTTGAGAGAAGCGCGTCCAGATCCTTCTTGCCAAGTATCGAAGATTTCGCGGGGATCCTTTTTCCGAGTACAACGGTAGTTCCCTTGGACGACGTATCAACGCTGAAAATGTCCATCAAGCGCCTCGCCCCTATAACGCCGAGGCCCATCCCGGTCGCCGAAACATATTTACCGTCCAGGATCTGGTCGATGTCCGCAATTCCTCGTCCTTTATCGCTGACGGAAATCTGCAGGGCCGGTTCGGCATCCTTCTGGATTTGGAATTCAACCATGCCGCCGCCCGCGTACTGGAACGCATTTCGCGCGATCTCCGAAAGCGCGGTCGCGATTCGTGTCTGATCTTGCGGGTCAAACTTCAGGGCCGCTGCGATCTGGCGCGCACGCTGCCTTGCGAGAACAACATCGTGCTCCCGGCGGATTTCCATTCGCAACAGATTCAAGGGCATATGCTACCTACTGCTGATTTCTTGCCACCATTACAGTTGCATCGTCCCGCTCCCGCTGAAAATCCCGGTATAGGACCGCGGCGATAACGCTGGGGCGCTTACTCAAAAGCCCGGGATACTGGCTGAAGTCCCACTTTGCGCTCAGCCCGTCCGAATGCATGATCAAAACACTGTCTTTATTCCACGGGAGAGTAAACTCCTGGATCTTGTGAAGCTGATGTCCCAACGTTCCGTTATGGCTGGCGATTCCTCGTCGCTTTTCGCCGTCAATCAATGTGGCAGCAATATTTCCGATTCCCGCGTAGGTCAAGAGTCCCTTGTCCTGGGATATCTGTGCGATGGCGCCGGCGGCGCCTCTGGTCTTTCTCAGCGCACCGTGGCAATCACCCAAAATGTCCGCCGCGGAATTGGAATTCGAGTTCCGGAGCACTCGTTCCGCTTCTCGAGCCGCGTCCGACGCAAACATCCCATGCCCTAGACCATCTACCACCATGAAAAAGGAATGATCCGTAGATGCACGCATTCCCCATCCGTCGCCGCACATGGTCTCACCACGCATGGCGACGGATACAACTCCAAGTGAAAACGATGATCCGCTGTTCTTGTTTTTCATCTCTGGCCAAAACTCGGCCAGGATACAGGTGCCCAGGTTGGGCGCCGAATACAAATCAAATACCGTGGATAACCTCCGGACCGCGCCCAAGCCGTTTCCAGATGAACCGTAGCTGGAGTATCCGTCCTCCAAAGCCATCGACACGTTACCGATTCCAGGCCCCTTATCCAGTGAAAGTACGCGCAGTCCCGAGGCCCCGTTGTGTCCCAAGGTTTCAAATAACATCTTGCCGTGCTTGGCATGTTTCACGATGTTGGTTGCCATTTCGGTTACGGCAATGGCGATCTTCCCGCGATCCGTGTCATTCAGGCCAGCGAACTCGGCCAATTCCGCGGCTGCCCGGCGAGCCTCTCCGGCGTGGGACTGGTCCACGATGTCCATTGCAAACTGTCGGTTCGTTACGCTTGCTACTTCCATCGGACAACCGTCACTTTCGTGCCTTCGCCCACTCGAGACTTGACTTCAAACTCATTCACCAGCCGCTTCGCGCCGCCCAGGCCAAGGCCCAAGCCGGATCCGGTTGTAAAACCGTCGCGCAGAGCTAAGTCGATATCGGGAATACCCGGGCCTTGGTCTTCGAAGATCAACCGAAGTCCGACTCGCGGTCCATTCAGTGTCGCCAGTTCCATCTGGCCACCTTGCCCGTGAATCAATGTGTTGCGCGCCAGCTCGCTTGCCGCGGTTACTACCTTGGTCTGATCCACAAGACTGAAGCCTAACTTTGCCGCATTTTCGCGCACACATCGGCGGACGTTCACGATGTCAGCTTCGGAAACAACCTTCAAGGTCTCACTGGAAGTAACGGCCATATTCCGAGCCCTCGTGATCGTCCACCGATTTGCGAAGCAGTTCCATTCCTGCGTCCACGTTCAGGGCGGTCCTGACTCCTTCCAACGACATTCCCAGTTCTACGAGGGTGATTGCAACGGCAGGTTGCATTCCAACGACCACGGTTTGTGCGTCCAGCACCCTCGACATCGACGCGATATTGCCCAACATCCGCCCAATAAAGGAGTCGACGATCTCCAGACTGGAGATATCGATCAGAACTCCTCTCGCTCCGGTTTGGCTGATTCGGTTCGTGAGATCGTCCTGCAACGTCATCGCCAGGCGGTCGTGCATGTCCACCTGAATGGTGACCAGCAGGAACTCTCCCATCCGCAGAATCGGAATCTTTTCCATGCACTCTCCCTATCGTTCTTCCACTGATTCTTTTTTCTGCTGACGAACAAACTTAAATCCTGAGCGGTGAAGAGCCATCGAGAAGGCATCCGATAATGTTGCCTTCGTCGTAATGTCGAGTAGGTTGATGCCAAGGTGGACGATGGTTTGCGCAATTTGCGGACGTACCCCGCTAATGATGCAGTCTGCTCCCATCAGTCGAGCGGCCGTGACCGTTTTAAGCAGATGTTGCGCCACGACGGTGTCCACGGTTGGAACTCCCGTAATGTCAATGATGGCGACTTTGGAGTTCGTTTGAACGATCGCCTCCAGAAGCGACTCCATCACTACCTGGGTTCGAGCGCTGTCCAAAGTGCCGATTAGAGGAAGCGCGAGTATGCCTTCCCAAAGCTTCACTACCGGAGTTGAAAGCTCCAGCATTTCTTCCTGCTGACGCCGGATGGTGTCTTCGCGGGCTTTCAGGTGTGATTCGGTCGTATGCAAGCCGAGGCCGTCCAGAATCTCGCTAGTAAGCCACATCTCATCCGCCATCGCAGTGGCATCCTTGCCCAAGCTCTCGCGAATCGCCGTGAATAAGGGCTGTTTGATCGAAAAAATAAACATTGCAGTCTCACGGGCGCTGAAGCCTTGCAATGCCCGGGTGCGCGAGGTCTCCGCCAACATGTCTCTCAATGGTTCATAGGCCGCCGACTGTATATTCGTGCTCTGCGAGGTGGCCTGCGCCAATAAAGCAAGAAACTGCTGGCACTGTGCCTGTAGTTCCGACTCCTTCATTAGGTCGCTGCGGCGGGTGGTTCCCACCATGTCTCGCATCCAACCGGTCAGAATTGCATCCCGATGCTGCGAGATGATCGAACCCAGATTGCTGGTCTTGTGATTAAGCGTGCTGGCCATGTGCAATGCTCCAGAGGAATTTAGATAGGGAGTGTTTCGCCCCAGCCACCCGAGGACATGCAGAGGGAGATCTTGCTCGGTAAGATTCGGGAGGGTTTGGGAATTATAGCCTAAGCGAGGGCCACACTGAGCTCTGGGTTGGGCGGCGGCAATTGTCAGGAGCTGACCCGCTTGAGCGTTTTCGTTCTTTCATCCAGCAAACGGCAAATCTCCCGGGTCAAAATCACCAGCTTATCGGGATCCTGTTCGGCGGCCGCTTGCTCACAGAGCTTCAACCACTCCTCTTTATTTGCATTGTGGTCACGTCGCCCTTCCTGCCCATTGTGAATCTGGTTGGGTTCATGCGCGTTGCGGTTTTGGTCAGTCTCCATCGTCAGTCGTTCTCCATCTCTGCTTTTCGAGAGAGACCACTTTCCCATTCTACGGGGCACAAAGCAAAGGGGAGTTCTCCTCAAAATGTGAGTGCTTGTAGGGAAAAGCCTTACAAAAAGTCAGCTCACATGCGGAACTGTGGATTATAGTGATCGACAATCGTCCAATGAGCGAGACCGATACAAACTCAGGCGGGACAATCCTTTACGCCGACGATACGGAGGCGCAGCGGTATGCCGTCTCGCGCGTCCTCCGCAGTGCAGGATTTCGCGTTCTTGAAGCCCGTACGGGCCACCAGGCTCTCGAAATGAGTGCCGCCGGACCGGACTTGATAATGCTGGACGTGAATCTTCCCGACATTACTGGGATTGAGGTTTGCAAACGCCTTAAAGCGGAAGAACTGACAGCGCGCACTCCGATCCTGCAGGTTTCGGCCACGTTGGTGAGCACTGAAGCTCGAGTGGCGGGCCTCGAAGGAGGCGCCGATGCCTATCTTACTCAGCCTATCGAACCGAAGGAATTGGTGGCCACAATCCGGGCTCTGCTGCGCGTTCGCACAGCGGAGGAGCAACTCTGGCGATCTCAACTGCAGTATCGTTTATTCTTCGAGGCCAATCCGCTCCCTTGCTGCATATTTGATACTTCCGACCTGAGGATACTTACTGTAAACACCGCGGCGGTCGTAAATTACGGCTATTCCAGAGAAGAATTTACGGCCATGACATTGCGCCAAGTGTCGATTCCGGAAGAGCAGGAAGCCTTCCTTAAGGCTTTGCTCGAGGAGGCTTCCTCGAAACATTCGCTCCACACCTGGAAGCATGTGACCAAGAGCGGGAAACTCATCGATGTTGATGTCACATGGGCTCCCCTCGAACTGACTGGGAAAAATGTTCGGCTTGCCATCCTGCAAGACGTCACCGAGAAGCTGGCTTTGCAAGTAGCTCAGCAGCAAGAAGAGGTAAGGACCCTTTTGCTTGAGCGCGCGCTTCAAGTCCAGGAAGACGAGCGGCGCCGGATCGCCCGTGAATTGCACGACGAAGCCGGACAGCTTATGACTTCTCTGTTAGTTGGTTTGCGCACGGTCAGTGACGCCCGGCGGCTCGCGGATGCGAAGCAACAGGCAAAACGCCTGCGCGAGATCGCCTCCGACGCCATTAACGAACTGGGAAGACTGGCTCGCGGCCTGCATTCCAGCGTTCTTGACGACCTTGGGTTCGAGCCCGCGATTCGCCGTTTTGTTCACGAATTTGCGAAAACGCAGGGAATTCAGGTCGAGCTCCAAATGACCACCGCCCGCCTCGAAGAGCTGAGTCGCGATGAACAAATTCACCTCTATCGGATCGTGCAGGAAGCGCTAACCAACGTCGCGCGTCACGCGAAAGCGCACCGTGTTGCCGTAAAAGTTGAAAGTTCATTGTCGGATCTGCAAGTTACGGTCCGTGATGATGGCCGAGGATTTTCCGGAGTGGAAAATAATTCGTCGCGTCATTTGGGCGTCCTCGGCATGCGGCAGCGGGCCCTCAGTATGGGCGGGACCTTGGAGATTACGTCTCCGGTGGAAGGCGGCACGTGCGTCCGGGTACAGATACCCACTCGCCGGGATATATCGGGGAACAGGAGCGCCAGTTAGCTCATTGATATGGCAAAGAATTCAAAAATCCGCGTCGTGATTGCTGATGATCATGCCATTCTTCGCTCAGGACTGCGAATGCTGATCGATGCGCAGACCGATATGACGGTAGTGGCTGAAGCTCAGAATGGGAACGAAGCCATCCATGTCACCCGTGAAACCTCGCCGGACGTGGTCATTCTCGACATTACGATGCCAGAACGAGGGGGATTGCATGCAATCCATCAGGTCTTG
>JASLEQ010000584.1 GCA_030151135.1 Candidatus Sulfotelmatobacter sp.
GCAATTTCCTGGACGCGGTCGAAGCTCTCTTTTCTTTTCCTGGCATCGGCGGATGAAGCTTGCGCGCGCATCAGTTTGTCGATTTCTGCCTCCCATGGCGTTTCAGGAGTTTTCTCCGACGGGTTCCATTGATGGTTGTCGGAGGAACTCAGCCATACGTTCATCTGATCGCTGGGATCGAGTCCGACATTCGTCAGGCCAAGCAGGATCGCCTCGTAATCGAAAGATTGCGTCATGCGCTCGATAAGAGAAGGGAAGTCGAGCGTCACCACGTTGACGTGGATACCGATCTTCTGCAGATCGTCCTGCATCATGGTGGCCATCCGCTCTCGATATTTGTTTCCTGCGTTTGTGATGACGGAGAAGACGACGGCATTGCCATCTTTATCTTTCAAGGTTCCATTTTCCAGACGGAAACCGTCGGCCTGAAGCGTTTTCAACGCAGTTTCAGGCGAATAGGGTTGAGGCTTCAATCTGGCGTTGAACCAGAACTTGTTTGCCGGGGAAACCGGGCCGATGGCGGGCTGCGCGTGTCCGCGGAAAACGATTTTCGCCATGTCATCACGGTTGATGGCTTCTGAGATGGCGCGACGGAAATTAACGGAACGAAACCAAGTCTTTTTGTACGCAGGAATCGGCGCTTTCTGCACTTCGTTGAACCACATTTGCTCGGAATCGAGCGAAGGGCCGGCGTCGTGGACAACTTTCGGCGAGGTGTCCGCCAATTTGTCAAAGTATTCACTGTCGAGGGTGTTGATCAAATCGATTTCATTGCGCTTGAAGCGCAGCAGTTCGACATCACGATTTGCTTGAATGTCGATCTGGATCGCATCGAGGTAAGGCAATTTGCGACCCTGATCATCGGTCTTCCAGTAATTCGGATTCTTCTTCAGGAGAAGCGTAGCTCCCGCCTTGTAGTCAGCGACCATGAACGGCCCGAGCACTGCCATTTCTTTTTTCGGGGAGTGAGCCGACATGATCGCGACCTGATCGAACTGGCGGTCGAGTCCAGCGACCAGCGCGGGAAAGCTGATTGAGATCTGAGTTGGCGAGAGTATCTTAGTTTCAACTTTTCCGGGTCCGGTGCGGAAGGCATCTCCGGTTGCGGAGTGAAGGGCAGGATCCATCAATTGCTGGACGGTATAGGCAACGTCGTCTGCGGAGAACGGAGTGCCGTCGGAAAACGAGACGCCGCTCCGCAGTTTGAAGCTGATCTGTTTCCCGTCTTTGGAAACGTTCCACGATTGCGCCAACTCTGGTTCCAGAGCCTGGGTCTGTCGATTCAGGCGAACCAGCACTCCTCCCGTCAGATAACGAACGGAGACCGAAGCGTCATCTTCTACCTTGAGAGGATCGAAGGTCTTCGGTTCCGAACGCAAGCACAAGCGCAAGACGTTTTGAGCGAAGGAAACGCCAGGCAGCAATCCCAGACAGATGGCCCACAATAAAATTGATTTCCTCAAACTGGCGAACATGGCGGCACAGCCTCTCTGGTGGTTCACGCGGCCACCTCATCCGAATTCGAAAGTACGAGCTGAAATGAAGTCACGACAATGACAAGCAAGAACAGGGGCACAAATTTCCACGGTTCTTCGCCTACCGAAACCAGGCCTTCGAGTTCCTTCAGCAGGCTTCCCCACGATGGCAGGGGTTCGGCTACGCCAAGCCCGAGAATGCCGAGATTGGCTTCGCTCAAAATGAAAGCGGGAATTGAAATCCAGAACTGTGCGTAGAGCACGGGTTTGAGGTTGGGAAGAACGTGGATCCAAAACAGCCGGGCGCCGCGAATACCCGAGGCGCGTGCCTGGCGAACGAAGTCAGAGTTACGCAGGGAACTGGAGGTGGCGCAAAGAACACGAGCGGCGCTGGTCCAACCAAGCATGCCGAGCAACAGGAAAGTCACCAAGACCGAGACTAGCGGTGAAACGTTGAGTGGCATCAAGGCCCGGATCGTGATCAGCAAAAAGAGCCAAGGTAAGGACAGAAACAAATCGGTCACGGTCATGGCTGCGCGGGCCCACATACCGCCAAGATAGCCTGCCAGTCCGCCAACCAAAGCGGCCACGAGGGTAGATAGCAGCGCAGCGGCAGGAGCCAGCAACAGCGAAATGCGTGTGCCATAGAGAACTCGGGCGAAACGGTCGCGCCCGATTTCGTCCGTCCCAAGCCAGTGTTGACGGGATGGCGATGCGTCCGTTGCTTCACGGTATTGTTTGGCGTAGCCGCTGGGAGCAAGCCAGTTCGCTGCTAACGAGAAAGCCAGGGCGGCTACCAGAACGAAAGCAGCGAGTTTGCGCCAGAAACTCATGCGGACTCGCCTCGCAGCATGGATCCGGCCACATCCGCTCCGGAGTTGGCCAGCAACGTCACAAGTGTCATCAAAAGCGTGATGTTCATCAGAAGCGGCAGGTCACGGCCCAAGGCTGCCTGCCACGCGAGTTGCCCGACGCCGGCGAGACCGCAGAGCGCTTCGACCGGAATCGCAGCACCAATTGCGAGGCTGACCGAAACTCCCGCCACCGCTAACAACTGCGGAGCGGCCACGGGAACGACGTGCCAAAAGAGAATCCTGACCTCGTTCAAACCCTTGGCGCGAGCGGCGAGAACGTGCGGCTGAGCGTATGCCCGAGCAAGAAGATTTCGCGTGTAGCGATAGTCTCGCGGGAAAATAATCAGCGCGATGGCTAACGTGCCGGGAACGTTCCATAACACGGATAGGAGAGCCAACACGGCGGCCGGGATACAGAGCAGAGTTCCGCTAAGAACGGTTCCCAGCCCGTCGTAGGCTGGCAATCGAAGCCAGGTCCCAGTTAGTGCGATACCCAATACCGCCGCCCAACTCAGGACCAGTGCAACGCCGACGAGACGAAACGTGAGTGGGATGCGCTCCCGCAACAGTGTTGTGACTGGCTGACCCAGTGATAGCGAGCGTCCCAGGTCGCCATTCAGAGCACGCCGCAGGGACTGAACGTAGAAATGAACGATGTCGTTCTGCCTAGTGCGGGAGTCGCGGAGTGCCTGAATGCTGGCAGAGTTGAGATGCGGATCCAGCTCAGATTCATCCACGTCAAACCCTGGTGCAAAACGCACCAATGTCGCCGAGAGAAATCCTCCGAGGAGAACCGTGGCGAAGATGGCGAATCCATGCCGCGCAAGTTTTCGCCGTAGCATGGTGTCCAGTTCTCCTTATTCCGCGCCGGCGCTGCGGGATTTTGCGAGCTCTTCGCGGGCAGCGGCTTCGGCGTGATGGATTTGTTTCATGGAATACATGCGGCGGTCGGCCTCCGCGAGAAGTCTCTCCACGTCGTAGCCATCCTCGGGGCAGAAGGCCATGCCGACGCTCAAGCTGATCAGCTCTCGTCCACAGATGTGACGGCCTGCGTCGATAGCCGCTTGATTCAACAATTGAGATTTTTCCTTTGCAGCGTCGGGAGTAAGGCCGGGCGCGGTAATGACAAATTCGTCCCCACCCATACGCGCGACATAGTCATACCCGCGGCAGACATCTTTCAATCGCGTAGTGAACTCGCGCAGGAGCTTGTCTCCTTCCAGGTGCCCGAAGGAATCATTGATTTGCTTGAAGCCGTCAATGTCGCAGACCAGCACCGCCAGCGACGACTTCATACGTCGGCAACGGGCGACTTCTTGCGCAAGGTGAACGAATAGCGAGCGCGCGTTCGGCAGCCCGGTGAGGTAGTCGGTGGTGGCCGAGCTCTCGGCTTGCTGGTACTTGAGCGCATTTTCTACTGAGAGTGCAACTTTCGAGGCGACAGCCAATAAGATTCTCAGGTGATCGGGGGTGAATGCGTCGCGAGCGGCCTGATACATGGCGAGCACGCCGACAACTCCGTTAATACCTTCCAGCGGGACGACCAGCGCGGATTGAAGCTGGGTCTGTTTTGCCGCGTCGGCCTGGTATCCAGCTTCCACCTCGGGATTGCCATTTACGATGGGCTTGCAGTTTTCCGCGACCCAACCGCAGAGTCCCTCACCAACGCGAATCTTCAAAGAAGACAATGCGCGGAAGTTGTCGCCACTGACCAGTTCGGGCAAAAGCCAGCCGTTCCGGTTTACGAAGACGGCAATCGAATCGTAGGGAATCATTCTCCTCAGCCGCATCGACAAGACGGAGAGGGTCTCGCTAAGGCTGAGAGATACGCCCAGATCCTGGCTGAGTTCGAACATCGTCTGGGCCTCCTGGCGCGCCGAGGCGATGGAACTCAGGAAGTCGGCGTTGTCTACAAAACCAAGCGTCGGCTCCGTTCTCTCGAACCCCGCTGCGGGGGCGTGTCCGCGCTCGACGCGGACAGTCTTGGAAAGACTGGACGGGGCTGCCGTGTCTTCCGACATCTGCGCCATTCGCTCCAACTCGATGTACCGTTCTTGCAGCATGCCGACGATGGTTGGATCGAACCACGTGCCGGATTTCTCTTTTACTTTTTCCATCGCTTCCGCGAGCGGGAGCGCGGGCCGATATTGGCGATGGGAGGCAAGGGCATCGAGACAATCGACGGCGGCCAGGATGCGGGCGCCGATGGGAATTTGTTCACCGGCGAGACCTTCTGGATAGCCAGTTCCGTCCCAACGCTCGTGATGCGAGCGAACGATTGGGGCCACGGGGTAGGGGAACGCGACGCGCTCGAGAATTTCAGCGCCCACGATCGGGTGAACCTTCATCTTCTCGAACTCTTCGGGAGTCAGCTTGCCAGGTTTGTTGATGATCTGCTCGGGCACCGCAAGCTTGCCGATGTCGTGAAGAAGAGCCGCAGCGCGCAAGGCTTCGATCTGTTCTTCCCCGAGATTCAGCTCTTTGGCAAGTTCGACCGCATAGATCCGGACCCGCTGCAGATGCGTGTGTGTAGTGTGGTCTTTTGCTTCGATCGCCAGCGCCAGGGCTTCGATCGTTCGCATATTGAGTGAGGCAATCTGCTCTACGTGACGCTTCTCGACCTCAACGCGCTCTTTTTCGGCCTCAAGACGGCCCAGATACAAGCGGTACGAACGATAGACCCAATAGATCAGGGGTAAGACAAGCAGGGAAGTTTGCCAGCCCGCACTTCGATTCACAATCCCGACCAAACCAACTGCGGCAGCGCCAACCAGATAATACGGAAATGACCAGAAGTAGCACTCCGACCAGACGCGACGGGTTGATTTCCCTTCGGTGAGCGCGATGACGACGGAGATGGGCAGCGTATTGGCGAAGAAGAAGACGAGCGCGGCCAGCATGAGAAGGATCGGTTTGTTCGAACCGAATCGGCCGGCCAGCGAGTAATACGTCATGTAGGTCAGGGAGCAGGCGTTCGCCATCATCCCAGCCACGTTAAAAAGGATCTTTACCGGATCGAGGCGCTTGCGCGCCTGCCAGATGCTCTGTACGAGCGTTGCCGTGCAGCCGATGACAATTGTTTCAGGCAGGCTCAGTTCCAGCACGCCCAACAAGATGAAAAGGAAATTGACGGACATGGTGCCGTCGATGCCCGGAAGCTGTACTTTGAGGCCAGAGGCAAGAATCGCTACGGCCAGGTAGCAGGCAAATCGCATTGGATCTTGCGATTGCCAATGCAAAAGGGCAAAAGCTAACACCACCACGCCGATCGACGCAGTGATGCCGACGAACGCCTTCGTCTGTACCGATAGTTCGCCCGTTTGCGTACTCATCTGGATTGTTCGCGATCGCCGAGCATCGAGCGTGAAGAGAGCGTCAGTGCGTCGCCACCCCAGAAGGCAGCTTCGAACAGATACACTTTCACGGCAAAGACGTGCGGCACACGTCAGGGCAGGCGTGGAGGAATCCGCATAGTCCTGGCGCCGCTCGAATCGTATTGCAATGATTAGGGTTTCAGAAGCTTACTAAGGTAACCAGAAGATTTTGTACCGGAAATTTGACAGCTGGGACAAAACCCGCGAAAGGCCAAGGTTTCCGGGCAAAGATAGTTACTTTTGTTACGTAAGGGGCCATAGGGTTCTGTGTCCAGGCTTGTCCGTGTGTCAACATCGTCCCAAACGCACTGACTATGCCAATATCCCGGCAAAGCTCCGAGCAATTTGGGCCGAAGGCGCCTCTGTTGCCAACAGGCTCGAGTGACGCTTCCATTGAAAGTGCCGTTTTCTATGCCGACATGGCAGGAAAGTTTGTCGCCTGCAATTCGGGCTTCATGAAGCTGTTTGGATACTCTCCGGCGGAACTGATGGGAAGGGACGTCTTCCCCCTTTTCACGGGAACGGACCAGGACAAGGGTGACGTAAGCGGCTTGCGAAAAGCCGTTCTAGCCGCGGCATCGGCACGACTCGACTACCGGGACAGAATAAGGGCCCAGCCCAAGGTTGGGGACAGCTTTCCTGTCGAATTCACGGCGACGGTTTTGCAAGACTCCTCGGCCAGTCCGATCGCAATTGTTGCCACCGTGGTGCGGGGTAACCCTGCTGCAACAGGGACGGAATCGGACGCGCAGAATCGGAAAGTCCGCGGAATCATCTCCAAGAAGATCGATGGTACGGAGTTCATATTAGCCAGCCCGGTGATGCACCGGTTCGTCGCGCTTGTGGATCGGGTTGCGAGTCACAGCGAAACCGCGCTCATCATGGGCGAGACGGGCACGGGCAAAGAGTTGATTGCCCGCACGATCCATGAGTCTTCTAATCGGAAGGGCAAGCCCTGGGTCGATATCAATTGCGCCGCATTGCCGGAAAATCTTGTTGAAAGCGAGCTATTTGGCTACGAAAAAGGGGCTTTCAGCGGAGCCGATGCTTCGAAGCCAGGTCTTTTCGAACTCGCGGACAAAGGCACGCTATTCCTCGACGAAATCGGCGAACTGCAATTACAAACGCAGGTGAAATTGTTACGTGTACTGGATGGCCAGCCTTTCTATCGGCTCGGCGGACATCGAAAGATTCGGGTGGATGTTCGAATTGTGGCGGCAACTAATCAGGACCTCGAGGCCGCGGTAAAAGATGGACGTTTCCGCCAGGACCTTTACCATCGCCTGGGCCAGTTTCAACTTCGAGTGCCGCCGCTGCGCGAGCGCCCCGAGGATATTGTTGCGTTGGCTGAACATTTCCTGCGTTTAAAAGCGCCAGGAAAGAATTTTTCGGAGCAGGCGATCTCCGCATTGCTCTCTCACGCATGGCCCGGAAACATCCGCGAGCTTCGGAACCTGGTAGCCAGAATGGCGATGGAATCGCCAGGCATGGAAATCGATTTCACGCGTTTGAATGCCGCTTTGACGGGCGAGCCTTCAGCATTACGTCAGACCGCCTCGATGCCGGTCAGCAATCTGGAGAGCATGGAAGAGCAGATGATTATCAAGGCCCTCGAACGGACGGGAGGACAGCGAACGATTGCTGCGGAGCAGCTCGGTATTTCCCGCCGCACGCTGAGCCGCAAGTTGAAGGAGTACAACATCAACTTTGCTCCGGGGGAGACGAGTCCGTCGTTAGGATCGATCAGCAACGAGCAGCAAAAATTCTTTCGCGCACGCGTGGACATCCCCGTGACAGTGAGGAATTCGCAAGGCGATTCACTTCAAGTGCGTGGCATGAATTTGAGTACTGGCGGAATGGGGCTGGATGGACTCAAAGAACCGCTGCGTTTCTCCGGACTGCTCGATGTGACGTTCCCGTTGCCGGACTGCGATGTTCTATTCCAGGCGAAAGCGCGGCTTATGTGGGTTGGAGATGAAGGGCGCGTGGGAATCCGTTTCGCGGTCATTGAGCCGGCCCTCTTTGAGCAGCTGCAGCATTGGACGAACCGAAAGATGAAAGAAGAAGGTTGGGATTTCCCCGCCTGAGACCCTTACCCCTTCTGCTCGTTTACCAACCCTTTAAGCCGATCTGCAACGATTTCGGGAGTGATGTCGCGTTGCGCGTTTCCCAGCATTTCGAATCCCACCATGAACTTTCGAATGGTGGCGGACCGCAGGAGCGGAGGATAGAAATGTGCATGGAAATGCCACTCGGGGTGAGACTTTCCATCCG
>JASLEQ010000197.1 GCA_030151135.1 Candidatus Sulfotelmatobacter sp.
CTGTTCAGTAACCGGCGCGACCAGGAGTGCGGGACCGAACATGTATTCGTCGGGAATATCGGAGACATTTGGGTCGCTGGGGAAATCCATGAACAGGGCGCGTGTGTATGGGGCACCGGACACATAACTGCCGTACGCCAGCGAGTAAGTGTACGGAAGTAGCTGGTAACGGAGTCGAAGAAACTTTTCGAGGATGGTTTCGGCCTGCTTGCCATAGGACCACACCTCGTTGTGCATGCGTTCGCCATGGGCGCGCATCACGGGCTGAAAGACTGCCCACTGGAACCAACGCACAAACAGCTCGGGGTAATCTTCATATCCATCCACATTTTCAAGAGCATCGGACGGATTGATCAGTGGTGTGTGGGCGGGGTGATAGCCGTGATGGATTTGTGGAGAGAAGAAGCCGGCGATGTCGGTATCCCAGTAGGGCATGCCGGTAGCGGTGAAGTTTAGGCCGGCGGGAATGGAGCGCTTGAGCATGTCCCAGGTGGAGGTGATATCGCTGGACCAAAATACCGTTCCGTCGCGTTGCGCGCCGAGGTAGGCAGCGCGCGCAAGGATCATCACGCGTCGACTGTCGCCGAAGTCGCGGCGGAAACCTTCGTATACCGAGGACGTGTGGAACAAGGGATACACGTTGTAATAGCGTTTGCCCGATCCAACGAAGAATGAATCCTTGTAAGGATCGATGTCGGGTTCGGTCTCGTCGAGCCACAGATAATCAAATCCATATGGCTTGATGTAGCGATCGCGAATCGATTCCCACCACCATTTGGCGGCGTCGGGGTTGGTGGTATCGATGTTGGGGCCGATGGCTTTGCTGAAGTTACCCGGGTCGGGCGTGCCGTCAGGCTTGCGAATGAGCCAGCCTTTCTCTTTCAACACGTCGTAAAACTGAGTATCGGCGGCGAAGTGCGGCCACACGCTCAGCAAACTGTGGATGCCCATGGAATGCAGTTGCCGGTTCATCCCTGCCGGATCGGGCCAACGCTTGGGGTCGAGATCCAGTTCGCCTTGCTTCGTCATGTTGAGAAAGTCGACGACCAGCACGTCGAGCGGCAGGTTGCGATCGCGATATCCCTTGGCGACATCGAGCAATTGCTCCTGGGTGGGATAAATCGCCTTGCTTTGGATGTAACCGTAGACGCCCCGGGGCAACATGTGGCTGACACCGGTGAGTTCACGATAGCCGTGGTAGATGTGGTCGGCGTTATCGCCTGCGATCACGAAAAAAGAAACCCGGTCTCCGACCTCTGAAGACCAGACATTCTGTTGATTGAATCCGAGATCGATGGTGGTCTTGGAGGGATTGTCCCAGATGAGCCCGTATCCGCGACTGGAGATCATGAACGGTACGCACACGTTCTGTCCACCGATGGCGGTGTAATCGTGCCAGCAGTTGATGCGGTGGTCGCGAAGATCGAGAGCCCCCTGTTGCTGCTGCCCG
This sequence comes from Candidatus Sulfotelmatobacter sp., assembly GCA_030151135.1. Next base: position 1,451 of record JASLEQ010000197.1, read on the forward strand.
AGACCGTAAGAGTGCTCTCCAGTGGGCGAGTCGAAGGTAGCCGATACCCGGTTGCCGGGTGCTTCCTGTTTATTGGTGCTCGCGACCTCTTCCGGTGGGTTAGGAATCATGGACCATGCCCACATAGTGAGCAGCGGTTTGCCGGTGGCGGTGGCGACCGAAATGGTGTCATTGTAGGGATGATGGCCGGACTCGAAGTTTCCGAAGTAGCGATGGCGCAGGGATTGATTCTGGTCATCCAAAGGCATCCCATGTGGCGCCGGCTGGTTCTCTGGAGCAACGCGGACGACCATCTGCCCGGAGCGAATCACATCGTAACCGTCGGCGTCACGGTCGCGATTCCAACCGGTTATCGAAGCTGTGCCCACGATGCCGTAGCCGGGCTTTGCGAGGGCCGCGGCCTTATCGGCGCTCATCGTGATTCGGATGATGTTGGGGCCGTACGGCTCAATGGAAATGTTTCGGTTCTGCCGGTCAAGAACAAAGCCGGCGTTTTGGTCCGGGGGTTGGGCGGCGGCGAGGCAGGTGGTAAGAACGAAGAGCACCGCCAGCACAGCACCAGTCCGGGGTGACTCGTTCCGATGTCTTTGGAGCGGGTGGAACCTTTCGCTGACAACAGAATCAACTTCCATGGCAAATCGCATTCGTTCCCTCAATGGCTCGCGTCTTACGGCGAGACGCGATGTCGGTGAATTTCATTTATCGTGTCAAGGCGTATTGGTCTGCGGGCTATGTCCGCTGGAATTTGCGGCCTCATTGGCTTCAATCAACCTGAAACTCTTGCGTTCGTTCTCGTGCTGCAGCGATTCGCGGTGCAAATCCGCCAGCCGTTTCGAGAGTGCGGCCAGTTCCCCTGTCTGGCCGGTATGTTTGAGAGCAATCAGCAGGTGATACGTGGCTCCTTCGTCGGAAGGATTGTTGCGCAACGCAATGTTACATTCGCGAATTGCATCCTGATATCGATCGGCGTGCAAATACATGGAAGCAAGCAAATCATGCACGGGCGCATAGTCAGTCTTGACCTGGGCAGCTTTCAAGGCCGCCCGCATCGCCTCCTTGTAGGCATCACTCTGCACATCGGGGGACTCGTTCATCAGCGACTGAGCGAGGAAGTAATTGAGCAGAGCATCATCAGGATGGACCTTCAGTTGGGATCGCACCCGGGCGAGCGCTTCCTGGGGGTTATTCCTTTGCACCTCGGTGAGGTCGAGAGCGTACGAGCCCAGGGCCTGGAAGGATGACAATTTCTCCACGCGATTGAAATCGGCTTCGGCTTTATCGAACTGCGCGAGCTCGACATAAAGCAGGCCCCGCGAGAGGTAGAGCGAAGGGTTGTCGGGGATGTTCTTGAGACCGACGTTCATCATGTCTACCCCAACCTGAAACGAATCGTGCTGAAGACAGAGGCCCGCGAAGGCGGCATAGTAATCCGGTGTGGTAGGGCTGAGTACGATGGCCTGACGCAATAGGGCCACGGCGCGCGGGGTGTCTTTATTTTTTTCGTAGGCTTGTGAGGCGAGGGAGAGGATATCGGGATCCTTCTGATCGTCGGTAAGCAGAGGCTCAAGTGTCTGGATGGCCGCGTCATATTTGCCGCTTGCCACCTGCACGACGGCGAGATCGTAGCGGGCGTAGCTGCGATCGGGCAAAAGCGCGACAAGACGCTCGAAGACAAGTGCGGCCTTCTCCGGCTGTTTGGTCTCGAAGAGACAGTAGCCGTAGGCTTCGAGAGATTCGGAGTGTTGGTT
>JASLEQ010000607.1 GCA_030151135.1 Candidatus Sulfotelmatobacter sp.
GGTGCCTTTGGAAGCGCCTTTCATTCTTTGGTGCGACACTCCCTCTTGGCAAAAGCCTTGAGAGACCGAAAGCCATAAAGCGCGCCACAGTCCGGTGATTTGATTCAACTGCTGCAAAGAGTGTGTGTGGCCTGCAGGAGCGACCGGATGAGGAGACGGCAGGTGAAGGTTCTGACGACCGCCGCTCGATTCTTCTGAATTTCTTGCGAAACAAAAACGTGTTTCTAGCTATGTTCCGGCGGCCTTGCGTCTTTCAGGAACCAACTGTGATATACGTCCGGCCATTCGGACCAGTTCTGCTAGTGATTCCGCCTTCATTTTTTGCATTACCTGGCCTCGGTGCGCCTTAACGGTAATTTCACTGATGCCGAGTTCTGCTCCTGCCTGTTTATTCAAAAGCCCAGAAACGACTAGAGCCATGACCTGCCGTTCGCGAGAGGAAAGAGAGCAATAGCGCCGCTGAAGGTCCTGCTTTTCGGCTTCTTGCGCCAACGCTGTGCGGCTTCCATCGAGAGCCTGTCGAATCGCGTTCAGCAGCACTTCATCGATGAATGGCTTGGTGAGGAACTCGACCGCCCCGGCCTTCATGGCCTGGACTGTCTTAGGTACATCCCCGTGGCCGGTCAGGAAAATAATCGGCATGTCAGGTCGTTCCGCGGCAATGGACTTTTGCAGCTCGAGGCCATCTAAACCAGGCATCGAGATATCAAGCAGCAGGCAGTTGGGCACATGAACGCGTGGGTGAAGTAGAAAGGACCTGGCGGAGGCGAAAATCTGGGGCTGGAAACCAGCAGAACCGATCAGCAACTCCAGGGACTCTCGGACAGAAATATCGTCATCCACGACGAACACGATGGGGCTTAACACTGAGGCTGACCGCGTTCTTGAATCAATGTGACGCGAGACCATGGTTGTGTTTACCTCAATCAGGCGAGAGCTGCCGATCCTTAGGCGCCAGGGCTTGATCGAGCGCCGTCACTAGATCGGTGTCGCTGAAAGGCTTGAAGAGGAACCCGGAAGCACCATGTTGGTACGCACGAGCACGGAGAGCATCATCCTTTTGAGCTGTAATGAAAATGATGGGAATCCGCTCTCCTCTACTGTTGAGTTCTTGTTGCAGGTCCAAGCCGGTCATGCCGGGCATGGCGATATCGAGCAGCAGGCACTTTGTCTGAGATAGATCCGCGGTCGTTAAAAACTCTCTTGCCGACGAATACGAAACCGCAGCGAAGCCAAACTCTCTAAGGAGGTCGGGAAGAGACTCGCGTATGGACTCATCGTCGTCAACAACTGCCAGGAGTGACCGTTCAACGGTACTTCCGTGGCTTGTGTCCATGCGAAGTAATATGCGGCGTTCTGGCATGGTCGTCCATTAGACCTTGGTATTGGTTTCGCAGGGCAGAGAGAAACAGAAGGTCGCACCAAAGCCGTCGTTAGGCGTTGCCCAAAGGCGTCCTTGGTGGGCTTCGACGATCGAACGACTAATTGACAAGCCGATGCCCATGCCATCTGCTTTCGTGGTAAAGAAGGGTTGGAAGAGGCGATCCGCCACTTCCCTGTCGAGCCCCAGGCCAACATCCACTACGCTCAGTCGAACTGCCTGGTCCACTTCACGTGAAGTCCGAATGATGAGCTCTCGCTGGCGATCGTTCAGGGTATTCATGGCCTCTACCGCGTTGCGAAGCAAATTGAGCATCACTTGCTGAATCTGAACGCGGTTCCCTCGGACTAGCGGAAGACCCTCGGCGAGTTCGAGGCGAACTACGACCTGGCCCCTTTGGATTTCGTTCATTGACAGAGCCAGCACCTCTCGCGTGGCATCATTCAGGCTCACAGATTCGTAATTTTCTTTTCGCGTGAAGAGCGTACGCAATCGTGTGATTACTTCCGACGCCCGATTCCCATCGCGAATGGCCCGCCTGGCCGTCTCCCTCGCGCCCTCCAGGTTCGGGGGATCGGAAGCGAGCATACGCAGACAGGTGCTCGCGTTTGTCACGATTCCGGAGAGCGGCTGGTTGACTTCGTGCGCGATGGCAGCGGTGAGCACACCCAAGCTCGTTATTCTCGATACATTCGCGAGTTCTGTTCTTGCCCGCGCGAGGTCTGCATCAGCCATGTGGTGCTGTGTCACATCCTGGACTGCCCCAAGGTATTCCAACCGTCCTTGTTTGTCGTGACCGGCATGCCCAAGCACGCGAAGATACTTCACAGACTGATTTGGCATGAGGAGTCGATGCTCATATTCGAAATCGCGGACGCCCCGTCGAGCGCTTTGGGCAATCTCCAAAACCAAGTGCAAATCGTCCGGATGCACTCGAGCTTCGATCTTCTTCAAAGTGATTCCTTGGGCGGGATCGAATTCAAAAATCTGGTAGAGATGCTCTGACCATTTGATCTCATCGGTCTCAATGAGCCACGAGTAATTACCGATTCGAGCGAGACTCTGGCCTTCCCTGAGAAATTCCTCGCTTCGGAGCAGTTGCTCCTCGACCTGTTTGCGGTCCTCGATGTCGGTAAGCAGGACATACCAACCCGTGACCGCTCCTGAGGCGTCCCGTACCGGGAGCGCGCGAACCTGAAACCAGATGTAGACTCCATCGAATCGACGGCAACGGTGTTCCACGTCGTAAGGGACGCCGGTCTCGATCGCCTTATTGAAGGCGCCGAGAACGCGTGGGAGATCGTCCGGATGAACAGCGTCGATCGTAGCCCACCCCTTCAGTTCGGCGGGAGACTTGCCAAAAAACTGCAAAAGGGGCCGGTTAAACTGCTCCAGCTTTCCCACTGCGTTCATTGTGCACACCAGTCCCGGAATGCTGTCGATTCGTTCTCGCAAGTTGGTTTCGCTTGCCCGCAGAGCTTCTTCCGCGCGCTTGCGGTCTTCGATGTCCGTATTCAGGCCGTACCACTTCACAACCGTTCCAGACTCGTCACGCATCGGTTCCGCGCGCATCAGGAACCAGCGGTATTCGCCGTCAAAGCGACGCAAACGTGCCTCTGTCCCTCCAGAATTTCCTGTCGCTCTGATGGCCTGCCAAACCCGAGCAAGATTTTCCATGTCATCGGGATGTACTGCCTGTGTCCAGCCCCGACCCATTACCTTTTCCTGCGGCAGTCCCATGTAAGCGAGGTAGTTGGCGTTGAAGAAGTCCGCGGACCCATCCGGCCGCGTAGACCATACCATCGCCGGAATAGAGTTGATGATGGCGCCAAGCGCTTCTTCGCTCTTTCGTAGTCTCTCCTCGACGTTCTTTCGATCGGCAATTTCACGCCGAAGAATCTCGTTTGCCACAGCGAGTTCCTGAGTACGTCGGGCAATCCTTTCGTCGAGCTCACTAGCATGATGCTTCTGCTCATTCAGGCGACCTGCTTCCTGCAGCCCGATCACGGCTTGGTTGGCGGCAACATTCAACAGCAGTGACTCTGTTTGCTGGGGAAAATCACGGCGCCACGCCCCAGCCACCAACCATCCCGATGTGCCCTGCAGATCCAGGCGCACTGCGACCAGTGACATCTCGTCGTTATCTATTTCAATTTTCCCTTGGGGCATGAGAGTCGACTGAGTCATGAGCCAGCGCTCCAGCAGCGACCTGATATGATCCGAGTCCGCTGATGAATAGTTTCGCTGTGTTCGTAGCTCGCTTGCGTTTTCTCCAATTGTCGGATGATTCAATTGCAGAAAGACAAGGTCGAGATGGAGCATTGCGGTGGTGATATCGAGCAAAATGCGGATGACCTGCTTGGGGTCGGCCCCGCTCCACACCGCGGGAAGCGCGAGGATGCCGACAAGGTCATTGATACAGCGTTGCAGTCGTCGGATTTCGTCGGTTGGCTGTGCTAAGTCGAGTTTCACATCAAGCACCCGCGGCAGTCGGCTGGCCATGTGTTGCCCGGCGGTGACGATATTCTTCGAGAAAGAGCTCGGGCGGCATGTAGAAGGGATTCTGCTGGATGATCCCACCGATGATGATCATCGGATGAGTGCGCATAATATCAACGACTGCTTCGCCGCCGAATTTCGAAAGATGATAGGTGCAGATAACAGCGTCATCGTGACGCTCCCACACTTTGTTCACGCGAGACTCGAATTCGACCAAGTCCAGCATCTGCGATTGATCGGCGCTGGCCCAATCCATGCGGCACACGATCCGGCTGAGCGGAAAACCTCCGCTGCCGCTGGCCATCTGCTCGAAGGATTGCAACATACGTTCCTGGTCGAACGCGCCATCTTTGAGATATGTGTCCGTGTTAACGCGCAGATCGAGCTGTCCGCTTTCCGTTGCGCTGTCGACATCGATCGCTGCCGCCTTGAGATGGGCTAGATGGCGTTGCCGCTGGTCAGGATTCACGATATGCACAGCTTTGTCGCCACGCGTGAACCCATCCTTTATGAACGGCAAGAGAATGCGATATTCCTCATCTTCGCTATTAAAGAATGCGCAAACATGACGTACATCGCTGATTAAGGACCCGGCGATGGATATGGGCGCAGCCGAGCGTTTCACGGGTGATCCTCCTCTTTGAGGCCCCTTTGGAACATTGACATTCTTCTATATGCGGATCAATTCCGTCCAGCGACCGTCATGCCGGATCTGAGTTCAGCAGCTTGCAATTCAGGGTTGCTCGATTGGGTTTAGGCAGGCGTACAGGGAGACGGACTGGGCCAGTCACTTTGTACCTTGGCAAAGATTCACAAAAATGAAATGCGCTCGCAGCCTTGAATAATTGCCCCAGACCGGCATTGCAGCGGTTCGCTGCCCCGATGCAAGCACTCTGTTTTTATTTGTCGCTCACGCATATCCTAGATAATCCAAAGGAACGGCCTCCGTTGCACTGAGCGTTGAATCAGCTCATGCGCTTCATCTTGAATTTCAGGAGTAATCCCCAATGGCAACTAAGA